>NZ_JARPLC010000073.1:0-26045 GCF_032350395.1 Limnospira sp. PMC 289.06 | reverse complement strand
TGAGTTCCCTGCCTTGTTTGGATTCCTCCCAACGTCGGGACATATAAACAGTTATGAGGATGGTCACGAGTGCGCTCCTTATATTCAACCAAGGGGTTGAAGTCCCCACCAGGCGGTTATTTCTGGCATTGCAGCCTTATTTCATGCCTGAACGTCTCGCACTACACCTCTATCATTACATATTAGGCACTACCCAATTTTTTTAGATCAAACAAACCTCCTTGTATGCTCGGAAACCCTATAGGTTTCCGTATATTTCGCAATTTAGCGATAATCTCTTCTTTCAAGCGTCCCCGCAGTTGAAATAAGACACATGGATCTTCACTAAAGCGATCGCCTAACATATAATAAACTGCACCAATATGTTTACAGGGGTTAGCCGGATCTGGACAACTACAGCGAGAATGTACTTCATCCAAATTAAAAGGAAACAGCCGCAAGCCATTTTTAGCAAATACATCCTCAATATTATAAGGCATTTCCCCTGCTAACAACTTGGCGGAAAAAATCGCCTGCTGGGATAATGTTTCAATCACATATCCCCATTCTTCCTCGGTAAAAGTATCTAACCACAATTCCACTTGATAAGGTTCGGCTTGCGTCCCCTGAACTTGCGCCAGAACCCGCTGACCAGTAAATTCAATATTGAGAACATTACCCTGTCTGGCATAATTTCTCGCCCTTTCCAATCGTTTCTTAAACCGATAGCGATTCAGAATGTCTAACCATTGCTGGTTCCACCATTCCTGATTATTTTCTATATGGTAATCTGCCATGATTGGGAACCCCCAAAAATATCGTTTTATTCATTATAGACAACGGGTGAGGGTTGACAACAGCCGGGAACTCATGATAGGATATTGACATATTGTTTCATAATGAGAATATATGCACAAATAAAAAAAATTCGACTATTCCCATTATTTAAAGTATAGCGCAGACCCCCCCAAAAGGCAACCCCACCCCCCCAAAAAAAAAATTTTTCGCAACAAAACTTAATTTTTTGTTACAAAAGTTAACATAATTAGCTAGTGATGGCGATGATGCGATCGCGGTAGGGGGAATATTTTTCCTGAGAATTTGCGTAAATTGTTTGAGGACAATTGATAAATAATTATAGGGGTAGGTTAATTTATGAGATTCAGAAGACCGAAAGAACTGCTGGGCAAGGTGAATGTCAAAATCGCGCTGCTAATGTTGGGTCGATTAAGCATAATCAGCGTCATATCTTTGGTTATGGCAACGATTAACAACTATGGAAATCATAAAAACTACTGGGAGCGGACAATTTTTGCGACGCAGACAGTAGATTTTAACATTTTATCTCACACTTTGCCGACGAAACTTTCCCTGGCGCTGCTAGAGGGAGAAACGGAGGAGTTGCAGCGGACTCTGGACAGTAACTACGGGTTGTTCGGGTTAGTAGTCACGAACTGCGAAAGTGCGATCGCCGATTGTCCAGAGCAGGAAATCCTCTACTATTCCAATTCCCGTCGCCTTGGGAAAGAGGGTTTTAAGGTAGAAAACCTAACTAATGAGCCTTACGATCTCCTACGGGACCCGCCGCCATTGTTTGCGGAACGCAAATATAAACGGCGTTATCAACCGGAAGCTGACCCGACGGGGATGGTCAACAGAGGGGAAATCATCGGGCGGGTATATTACGTCCGGCGGGTGCCGCCAACCTTCGCGGAGAGTTACGCGAAATGGGCGAGGGGGTTGCTGAGGTTCCAGCACAGTCCTAGTATTTTCTCGCTGACTGCGGGTATATTTTTGGCGGGGGGTGCAGTGGTTTGGTTGCTGATCGAATTTGTGTTGTACCGAAAGCGCCGAGAGAGGAAACAGTTACTGGAAGAGGCGCGGAATATTCGGGAAGAGTTGCAGCAGAAAGTTAAACAAAATGAAGCTCTGATCGCTGTTAGGGAAAAGGGGCGGAAGGAGTTGGAGGACTACCGAAGGGAACAGCAATCGATCGCAGCGGAACTGAAAATAGCGATCGCGGACTACGAACAGAAAATCGTGGATTTCCAACATCAACAGGATGATAGCCAGAGCAATCTGCAAGAACTGCGGAATCAATTAGCCTGGGCGGTGGAATATCAGGTAGAGGCGCAAGAGGAAATTGACAGACGCTCTGAGGCGATCGCCAACCTGGAAAATTGCCTGAATAGCCAGAACAGGGAACAGCAGGAAATGACGCGCACCCTGGAAAAGTGGCAGCGCCAGTTGCAGGAAACCGAAGATCGGGAAAAGAGGACCAATGAGCAGATAGTGAGCCTGAATCAAAAGATTGCGGAACTGACGCGCGAGTATGATCAGGCGATACAGCAATCGGCAGACCTGCAAAGCCAACTGAGGGAACAAGCTGATGTTGAGCAGTTGAGAAGAGCCTTGGAATCGGCTAGGGAAGAATCAGAGTGTATCAAAGAACAGTCCCGAGATTTTGAAGTCTATATCACCGAAGAAAATGAGAGTTTGGCAGCCAAAATCAGACAGTTAGAAAATGAACTGGGGGAACATAGATCGAGAATTTTGTACCTGAAAAGTCGCCTAGAGGATAGGGAGGTAGGTGATCACCATGTCAGTGACTCGATCGAACCTGAAGATTGCTTTACCCCAGCCAACCTCAGTAGATCCACCATACCCTCTTTGTCCAGTTCTGAGGTAATCAGAGGTCTACATCGCTTGGAATTTGTGACTGACCACCAAACAGGGAGCCATGTTCACCTCAAAAAAACCCTTGTTTGTAGGGTTCCCCATCATGCCAAAGATGTGCCTTACGGTATCCTCAAAAACATTTTACAATCGGCGAAGATAACCGAACAAGAGTTGAGGGATAATTTCTGATTGGAGCAACTCGGTTCCCTATTTAATCATTAAATGATTAGGGAAATTGGGGTGATGGGTGGGAGGGTAGGAGGCTAAAATTCGCCAGCATGATAGGAACTCCGAACCAGGGGACCGGAGCGAACGTGAGAAAAACCCATATCTTTGGCGATCGCCCCTAGACGGTCAAACTCTTGGGGAGTCCAATATTTATGGACGGGGAGATGATCGAGGGAAGGGCGCATATATTGACCGATAGTGAGGCGATCGCATTTAACCTCTCGTAAATCAGCGAAAGCCTGTAAAATCTCGTCTTCGGTTTCCCCATGTCCCAACATCAGACCGGACTTAGTAGGAATAGTCGGGTCAACTTCTCGGACGTGGCGCAACAGGTCAAGAGAGCGATCGTACTTCGCCCCCCGTCGCACCGGACCAGTAAGCCGCCGGACGGTTTCAATATTATGGTTATAACAAGCAGGTTTTGCTCTCACCACCAAATCAATACGCTGATATTGTTGCTGTTGAGTATCTTCAGCCTTTCCCCCCCAAAAATCGGGAGTCAGCACCTCAATTTGAGTTTGGGGACAACAAGAGCGAATTTGCTCCATAGTAGCCACAAACCACCCCGCGCCGCCATCAGCCAAATCATCCCGCGCCACAGAAGTTAACACCACATAACGCAACCCCAAAATTTGGACTGCTTCGGCTACCTTGCGGGGTTCATCGTGATCAAGTGGCATGGGAGCATGGCCCTTATCAACTTGACAAAAAGCACAGGATCGGGTACAAGTAGGCCCCATAAGTAAAAAAGTAGCGGTCCCCTGAGCATAACATTCACCCCGGTTAGGACAGCGCCCCTCCTCACAAATAGTATGAATTTGTCGCTGTTTGATAATCCGTTGCACCTGTGATAGTTGACTCGCGGCACCAATAGGACGACGCAACCACTCAGGCATAGATTTAATTGCGTCTCGGTGACGTGATGAAATAGAATCAGAAGTGCTTGACATAATGTATTGATATCTAGGATAGCTATTTTTTAGAACACAAAGCAGTTTTCTGCGATGCTGATTATATGGGAACTTACTATAACAGTTTCTCAAGCCATCGAGTACATTCGGAAGCCCCTCGCCCTCCTTGGGAGAAGGGTTGGGCGTGAGGGCTGCAACCTAGACTTGTGCAAAACGCTATATATGTGGCTGCATCTGGTAAAATGTACAAGTTTACATTCCTTTCGGAAACAGTTAGGTAGATTAGCTGCCCGGATCAAGTAAGCCGGGAGCCCAGCGCTACCCTTCTGAGAACAATTCTTCATATTTCAAAGGAGAAGAAAGGTAAATTAGCGCTAATTCTTGATAAGGATTAGCTTTTATGACAGCATCCTTGACCATTGTTGGTGATACCATACTATTCTCGGTTTTGTTAATCTATGAACAGATTTGAGAAGGTTAAATACTGCACCAATATTCAGATTATGTATTCATCACCGGGGGAGTAAGCCGTGGCAGGTCGGAAAATTATAGTTATTGATGATAGTAAGGTAATTCGGGTCAAAGTTCGGGAGATGTTACCCCAGGGTAACTTTGATGTGCTAGAAGCCAAAGACGGGAAGGAAGGCATAGACCTAGTGCGCCAAGAACACCCCAACCTGATTATGCTGGATTTCCTGTTACCCAAACTCAGCGGA
The DNA here is from genome assembly GCF_032350395.1 of Limnospira sp. PMC 289.06. Classification (NCBI taxonomy): domain Bacteria; kingdom Bacillati; phylum Cyanobacteriota; class Cyanophyceae; order Oscillatoriales; family Sirenicapillariaceae; genus Limnospira; species Limnospira sp. PMC 289.06. Next base: position 21,532 of record NZ_JARPLC010000073.1, on the reverse strand, counting down.
TGGGAGGTTTTTCAGCAAATCCAAGCTAGTGAAGAACTTAGGAAAATCCCTCTGGTGTTGATGTCGGGTCGAAAAGAGGAAGTGACGGAGAAAATTGCTGAACCCTTCGAGTATTTTGAGTTTATCGAAAAGCCTTTTGAGAAAGGACAATTGGTAGATGCGATCAAGTCGGCTTTTGAAAAGGCTAAGAAACCTCGCCAACCTCTGAAAGTGGTTCCCCCACCTGCACCGGCTAAAGAGACAGCCCCTCCTCCGGCGGCGGTGACAACGGGGGCGGACGCGGCTAAGATTAAGGCTTTAGAACAGAAAATTGTCGCTATGCAGAGGGAAATGATCGCCCTGAAAAAACAGGTGGCTCAAATCAAGGCTTTTGTACTCAAAAAAGTCAAGTAGGGGTGAGTAACTGTTGATGATGACCCTAGAATCTTCGTTTTTTAATCAGCTTGAGGCGGCGGCGGATACCCTCATGAAACACTTGGATAATTTTTCCAGGGTGCGAGTTTTGGTGGTGGGGGATCTGACTCTGGATGAGTTTCTGACTGGTCAGGTGGAGAGGCTGTCGCGGGAAGCACCAGTGCTAATTCTGCGCCATGAAGTTACTCAACAAATCCCAGGAGGGGGAGCTAATGCGGTTTACAATTTGGCTAAGTTGGGGGCTGCGGTGTCGGTGGCTGGGTTGGTGGGAAAGGATGACCAGGGGGAGACTCTCAAAGGGATTTTTCGGGAGGCGGGAATTGATACGACGGGTATTCTGACAGACCCAGACCGCCCTACGGTGACTAAAACTAGGATTTCTGGACACGCACGCCAGTCGGTGACTCAGCAAATTGTCCGGGTCGATCGCAAATCGGATGATTTACCCAGCTTAGAACTTCAATTGCGGTTGGCTGAATATATCGAACAACACAGAGATAATGTTGATGGGGTGGTTTGTTCGGACTATGGGGATGGGGTGTTAACTTCCCCGGTTATTGGTGCGGCTTTGGGTCATGGGTTTTCGGTGGTGGATGCTCAAGTTGATTTACAACGCTATCAGGGGGCGATGTTGTTTACTCCTAATGTTCCGGAAGCGGAAAAGGCGGTAGGATATGCGATCGCTAATGAAGAGAGTCTCAGACGTGCGGGGAGTGATTTACTGAATTTGACTAAGGCGAAACGGGTGCTAATTACTAGGGGTGAGGAGGGGATGAGTCTTTTTGAATGGGGGGAAAATCACACGCTACAAGTTAGCCATGTTCCTCCGTTTAATGTTTTGGATGTTTTTGATGTGACGGGGGCGGGAGATACTGTGGTGGCGGCTTTAACTTTGGCTTTATCTGTGGGGGCGAGTTTTTGGGAGGCGGCGGTTTTGGGTAATTTGGCGGCTAGTTTGGTGGTGCGTCAGTTTGGGACGGCTACGACTTCTATAGCGGAAATGAAGGAGGCTTTGCGATCGCTTTTGGAGGATGAAGTTAGTTGAGTGGACTATGAACAGAGTAATCATCCATGATGCGAAAAATCAGCAGTGGTTACTATTTGAAAATCCCTGCTATATTGTTAATTGCGATCGCCTCGAACAGGTGATTCCTGGCTTAGAACAGGTTAACCAAAGCCTCCAACAACAGCATTTATGGGCGGCGGGTTTTATCAGTTATGAAGCCTCTAGCGCTTGGGATTCGGCTTTGACTACCTATCCCCCAGATGAGTTTCCTTTGCTCTGGTTTGGGCTATATGAACAACCACAAATTATCACCCCACCCCGCCTCTGTTCCCCATCAGATTATACTGTGGGTGAGTGGTTATCTTCTGTCACCCCCACTGAATATCAGGAGGCTATTAAGCAAATTCGAGGTTATATTGCTAGGGGGGAAACCTATCAGGTCAATTATACTTTTCGCCTACGGACGGAGTTTTCTGGGGATGCTTTGGCTTGGTTTTGGCAATTAGTGCGATCGCAACAAGCCGACTATGCAGCATATATCGAATGTGGCGATCGCTTTACCATTTGTTCTGCTTCCCCGGAACTATTTTTCCAACTCTCTGACCGTCAACTCGTCGCCCGTCCCATGAAAGGAACCGCCCCCCGTGGTTGCACTTTAACCGAAGATAATGCCATAGCCCAAGGGCTGCAAAATTCCCCCAAAAACCGCGCCGAGAACGTCATGATTGTGGATATGATCCGCAATGATATTAGCCGCATTGGCGATATTAAAACCGTCCAAGTTCCCCAATTATTTACAGTCGAAAAATACCCAACCCTGTGGCAAATGACCTCCACAGTAACCGCAAAAACCCAGGCTTTACCATCAGAAATTATCGCCGCTTTATTCCCCTGTGCTTCCATTACAGGCGCACCCAAACCCAGAACCATGCAGTTAATTCGCCAGTTAGAAACAACTCCCCGCCACCTTTATACTGGCACCATTGGCTTTATCGAACCCGAAAATACCCCCAATAATTATAGAACCCAGTTTAACGTAGCCATTCGTACAGTTATCATTGACCGCCAAAATCATCAAGCCGAGTATGGCGTGGGTGGCGGTATTCTTTGGGATTCTGACAGCCAGGATGAATACCAAGAATGTCAAACCAAAGCCAAGTTTCTGAGCCTCAATAATAGCTCTGATTTTTCCCTATTAGAAACCATGCTTTGGACACCAGAAGCAGGATTTTTTCTCCGGGAAGACCACCTAAAAAGGTTATCCGATTCAGCCATTTATTTTGGGATTCCGTTATCCGTAGAACACATCAATCAACAATTAATAGATATAAGTAAATCCTGGTCAATTCCCTATCGAGTTAGGTTATTAGTAGACCGCCAGGGTGTTCTAAATTGCGAAATTTCTGCCATTGAGAAATCCCCACCTAACCGACAGATTTATTTAGGTTTATCTCCCACCCCCATTAATTCCCAAAACCCTTTTTTATATCACAAAACCACCAACCGCAGCATCTATGAAACCGCCCGTAATTCCCGTCCCGACTGTGATGATGTGATTTTATGGAATGAACGGGGAGAGGTTACAGAAACTACGATTGCTAATCTGATCATTAAAATCAATGATGATTGGCTTACCCCCCCAGTAACCAGTGGTTTACTTCCCGGAACTTTTCGGGGTAGCTTACTCAAACAGGGTAAGATAAAAGAGGCTATTATTGATATAGAAACCCTCCAAAAATCGGAGGATATTTATATCATTAATTCTGTCCGCCAATGGCAAAAAGCCACTCTTAAAACCACTAAATAACCCCCTCTCCCTGTCTCTCCAGAAGGCGGGTTTATTCATCTTCCGGTGTGGAATATAAATTCACAGGAGAACCCGCCCCTACATTATAATACATAAAGGGGTGGGTTTAAATGTGGTTTTGGTTGGGGAGTCAGGATGAGGCAATCATCAACAACTGACAGCGGAAAATAATTGCCTCTGGTCATTAGCTAACAATACTTGGAGATATCCTCGTGACACTCATCAGCCAGATAAGATAAAGCCCGAAAGCGTAAGCCGACTAATTGCTCATAGAGGGGGTTAATCTTGCACATGGGGGGGATATGAACAATTTTGTGACCAAAGAGCTTAATATCCCGTTCAAAGGGACACTGAGGAGGAACCATTTTACAAATAAATTTGGCTACTTTGGGATCATGTAATTGCCAGTCATCTAGCCAATGCTTGACGGGAGCTAAAACATCTATATGATGGTGGTGATGTGATGGCTGTTTGGGCTCTTTGCAGTAACCTTCTGATAAATCTTCTAAGGTGTGTCTGAGGGAGTCTAAGGCTTTAACCTCTAAACCCAAGGCTTGACAAAACTGGTGGAGAAGATCATCTTCACAGACTGAATAAATGCCATCAGCCAGGGCGACCATGACGGCGGTTCGTAGGAAGTTCTCGGCGAGAATTGTGTTTTTTCCTAGGACTTCTGCTAATTCCTGGGGGGAAATGGGTTCGAGGGTGTTAACATCGATATCTGTTGCGAGGATATCATGGGTGATGCTGGCAATTAATTCCTGCTCTTCTTCTTGGAACTGACCGTCGGCCCAAGCTAAGGCCAGTAAGCCTCTCATCCAGGCGAGAGTCTGTTCATTTGTGTATTGGGTGGATTCAGCGATGCTATTCATTAGTTATCCTAGCGCTCGATGTTTCCAGTTTAGCTTAGGCGATCGCTCAAAAAAAAGTATATACAATGTTACCAAGAGAGCAAAAGCCTACAACCGAATGCTGTAGGCTCAAACTCGCTATAATGTTAATAACTGTCGCGCGCTATCAACTGCTTCCGGTGAAAATCACTTCCGGGAATTTGGATTGGGCTTCGCCAAGGGGCCGCCGTCTGCCTTCCTCTTGCCAGTAGTTGATGACTTCGGTAGCTTTATTGAGTAACTCAATGCGCTCGACATCATTGATCCAGCGCTTGGACTCTAGTTCATTTTTGAGTTCTTCCCAGGCATCTTTGCGTGGCCAGAAAAAGTAGGAGGTCAGTGGACTACTGCCTTTTCCCACTACTTGGTCAACGGCCAGCGCGACGTTATCATCGAGCCAGAGAACTTTTAGAATGAATCTTGACAATTACACCTCCGGGCTAATTTGAGTTAATTGCAAAAAATACACAACACTCTATTATATCGCAGTATCTGTTGTTTGTAACATTTTTGATGGGTTGACATGAAGGCTATTGTAATTTTTGATATTGACGGGGTAATTCGAGACGTGGGAGGGTCCTATCGTCGGGCGATCGCAGATACGGTAGAACTGTTTACTAAATCCTATCGTCCCACGGTCTCAGATATCGATCGCCTCAAATCTGAAGGGGTTTGGAATAATGACTGGGAAGCGTCCAGGGAGTTGATTTATCGCTATTTTGAGAGCCAGGGTCAACATCGCGATGCCATTAACCTGGACTATGGGGAAATTGTAGCGTTTTTCCAATCCTGCTATCAAGGGCCAGACCCAGATAATTGGACGGGTTACATTTGTGGTGAACCCCTCTTGTGTACCCCCGAATATTTCCAGGAGTTAACGGATCATGCGATCGCCTGGGGTTTTTTTAGCGGAGCCATGCGAGATGAGGCATTATATGTATTGCAGGGGAAACTAAATCTGCCCAATATTCCCCTAATTGCTATGGAAGACGCACCGGGAAAACCAGACCCCACGGGGTTGCTGGCTGTGGTGGGTCAATTGGAACCCCCAGAGTCCCCAAAACCTGTGATTTATGTGGGTGACACGGTGGCGGATATGTATACAGTGGCTAAAGCTCAACAACAGGACAGCACCCGGACTTGGGTGGGTGTGGGTGTATTACCTCCCCATATTCAACAGACTACGGAGAGTATAGCATCCTACACCCAGACCCTGAAAAAAGCGGGAGCGACTCAAGTAGTCCATGGTGTACAACAACTAACACCAGAGGTGATTTTCCGGTTGATTTCTGAGTAGTTTTGTCCCACAGCAGCTAGTTTTTACCATATTTAGGGCTAATCAGGCTACACTAGATGATAATACAAAGTTTTAATAGCAAACTTCCTTAAAGCCTGCATCTACCCTATGGGTTCAGCATCTTGATTTGAACCTGCCGAGTTGGTTAAACTTCTATTAAACTGTGATGGTTACTCAGATAATTTATCCATCGAGTCCTGAATTTCAGCAAGCTATTATTAATTGCGCTGATATGGCTATCATTGTGACCGATCGCAATGGTATGGTTTGCACATTTAATCGCGCGGCCGAAAACCTCCTAGGATATACAGCCTCGGAGGCGATCGACCATATTCACTGGACGGAATTTCATCACCAAGACCACAGAAATACTAGCCACTCTGACCAACAACAACAGCTACATCAAACCCTGATAGAGCGAGTAATTTTAGGGGAAACTGACGAACAGCAACATACCTATATTCGCCGTGATGGTACTACGTTCCCCGTGTCTGTGTTGATCAGCGGTGTGAGAGACGAAAATGGGCAATTGATGGGATTTTTGGCAATGGTGCGACCACTACCACAAGCAGCGATCGACACCCAAAAACAGCGACAGCAGTTTCTTAGGAAACAACAACAGGCACAAATGCAATTGGCTCGGTCTTGGGAATTTTATCACGGAGATATTGACCAAGCATTTGAGACCCTGACTGCTATTGCTGCCCAAACTTTGCAAGTAAGTAGAGCAAGTATTTGGTTTTATACAGAATACCATAATGGCATTGAGTGTGTCAAGTTATATGAACAGGAAAAAAACTGCTATTCTCAGGGTATAAAACTGGAAGCTATCGACTATCCCAGGTATTTTGCCGCCATCGAAACGGAAGAGAGAATTGTGGCATTCGATGCCCAAAATGACCCCAGGACTAGGGAATTTACCGCCGCCTATCTCCAGCCTCTGGATATTAGGTCTATGTTAGATATTCCGATTCGTTTGGGAGGGGAAACTATCGGGGTTCTGTGTTTAGAAAATCAGGGAGAGGTGATTGATTGGGATCTGCAACAACAGAACTTTGCCACCTACCTAGCGGACTGGGTAACTCTAACTTTAGAGGCTCATGAAAGAGCGATCGCCCAAAAGGCTCTACACCAAAGCCAAAAGCAACTACAAGACATCCTCGATCACGCTCCTGCCATAATTTACATGAAAGACAATAGCGGGCGCTATCTCCTAGTTAACCGAGAATATGAAAAGCGGTTTAATTTGCACCGTGACCAGGTACTTGGTAAAACTGACTATGATTTGTTTACCCCCGATATAGCCCTAGCTTTTCAATCGGCTGATACAGCTTTGTTGGAGAGTGAAAAACCTATCCAATGGGAAGAAGAAATCCGGTTTAATAACAGTTGTAACACCTACCTATCCCATCGTTTTTTGTTAGAAGATGATACCGGAAAACCGGCAGCTATTTGCTGTCTGGCTACAGATATCACCAACCACAAACGTTCAGAAGCGGCTCTGCGGGAAAGCGAAGCCACTAACCGAGCCTTATTAAATGCCATTCCTGATTTAATTCTCCAATGTCAGAGGGATGGTACAATAGTTGATGTGAAACCGCCCCATGATAGTTCTGACTGGATGTTACCAGAATTATTGGTAGGTAGAAATATCCTAGAGATTTTGCCTAATGAAGTGGGTAATCATCTCCAAAATGCTCATAATCGCGCTTTATTTTCCTCAGAAATTCAAGCCATTGAATATAAACTACCGGCGAATAATGGGGAGGATTGGAGGCAATATGAAACCCGCATTGTCTCTGGTAACTCCCAAACCGTCATTTCCATAATTAGGGATATTACCGAACAAAAACGAGCCACGACTGAGTTAGCACGTCGCGTACAATTAACGGCCCTCAAATCTGAGGTGGGGTTTGCTATGACCCGTGGCGGTAGTTTATCGGAAGTTCTGACTAATTGTGCTAACACTTTGTCGGCTTATTTGGATGATACTATTGCTTGTATTTGGACTCTCAATTCCGCCAAGACTTTACTAGAATTACAAGGTATTTCTGGCTTAGAAAATCCCCCGGCAAATTTGGCTTATATTAAAGTAGGTTATCAGCCAATTGGGGTAATTGTCAGTGAGCAACAGTCGATTTTGAGCCTAGATTTATCCCATCATGGGTGGAGTCAAGATTTTGCAATTATTACCGAGCGAGGTTTCACTAATTTTGTGGGGTATCCGTTGATTGTTGAGGGTGCTTGTGTGGGGGTAATTGGTTTATTTAGTCGGGAGTTGTTGAGTAAGCAAGTTTTGGAAACTTTGGCGGTAATTGCTAATCAAATGGCGGTGGGTATTGAATTTAAAAAAGCGGTGGTAGCCTTACAAAGCCGTGAGGAACAATTAGAATTGGCTCTCGAAGGTAGTGCTTTGGGTTTATGGGATTGGAATATCTCCACGGGAGAAGTATATTTTGACCCTCAATGGCAACGGATGTTAGGATATGATGAACACCAAATTGATAATAGTTTTCAGTCTTGGAAACAATTAATTCACCCCCATGATCAAAAACGGGTTGTGGAGGCTTTGAATGATTCTGTTAAGGGTCGCCGCCATGTTTATGAGGTGGAAGTGCGAATGCTAAATAGTTCCCAACAATGGCAATGGATGCTGTATCGGGGTAAGGTATTTACATGGGATGAACAGGGACGACCTCTGCGGATGACTGGGACTTATAAAGATGTTAGCGATCGCAAACAAGCTGAAATTGAACTATTGCGGGTTAAGGCGGCGGTAGATAGCAGCAGTGATGCTATTGTGATGACTGACCTGGAAGGGAAGGCACTATATTTAAATCGCGCTTTGATTGAAAGTTACGGCTATACTGTGCAAGAATTAAATGCGATCGGCGGACCGATTAAACTTTATATTTCTACCCGGGTTGGTAATAGTATTTTGGCTTCTCTCCAAAATTTGCGATCGTGGAGTGGAGAAGTGGGTATTAAAACTCGCTCTGGGGTGATTATTCCTAATTTAGTCCGTGCTGATTGTATTTTTGACCCTACACAAAATCCCATTGGATTAATTATTGTACATACGGATATTACCGAGCGACGACGTGCCGAAGAAACTCTCCAACAAAAGTTACTACAGGAACGATTTGTCGGTATTATGTTGGAGCGGATACGCTCATCTTTGAATTTACAAGAAGTTTTGCAAACTGCTGTGGAAGAAGTCCGCTATTTCTTGCAGGTCGATCGCACTGTTATTTATAAGTTTAATTCCGATTTTACTGGCTCTATTGCGGTGGAGTCCGTGGGGGCGGAATGGATGGCTTTGCAGGGTTTAGATATCCGTGATGATTGTTTTGAGTCCTCCCATGCGCGGTTGTATGAAGATGGTAGAACTAGAGCGATCGCTGATATTTATAATGCTAATTTAACTGCTTGTCATGTGGGACTGTTAGAAGGTTTACAGGTGAAAGCTAATCTGGTAATTCCGATTTTACAACCTAAAAATGTGGCTAAAGACAATAGTAAACTTTGGGGATTGTTAATTGCTCATCAATGTCGGGATACTCGGAAGTGGCAAGCCTTTGAGATTTCTAGCCTTAAACAAATCGGCGTGCAATTGGCGATCGCTCTCCAACAATGCAGCCTCTTTGAACAGGTACAAATGGAACTGGCTGAACGGAAACAGGCGGAAGAGGCTCTCCAAAGATCCGAGGGTAGAGAACGACGTAAGGCTAAACAGCTTTCTACTACTTTGCAAGAGTTGAAAAGTACCCAGGCGCAAATTATCCAAAGTGAAAAAATGGCATCTTTAGGACAGTTAGTGGCTGGGGTCGCTCATGAAATTAACAATCCGATTAGTTTTATTTACGGTAATGTTAATCCGGCTCGGCAATATTTAGCCGATTTATTAGATTTGTGTGAATTATATCAGCAGGTTTATCCCGAAACTCATCCGGCTATTCAAGATAAGATTGAGGAAATTGATCTGGAGTTTATTAAGGAAGATTTTGGTCAGATTTTGGAGTCCATGCAACGGGGAGCCGAGCGAGTCACTAAGATTGTTTTGTCTTTGAGAAATTTTGCTAGACTTGATGAGGCAAAAATCAAAAAAGCCAATATTAATGAAAGCATTGAAAATACGCTCATGATGCTACAAGGTCGCTTTAATATGGTCGCCAAAAAACGCCCAATTAAAGTGGTTAAAAATTGGGGCGATGTGCCGAAAATTGAATGCTTTGCTAGTGAAATCAATCAGGTATTTCTGAATTTATTAAATAATGCGATCGATGCTTTGGAAGACCGGATCAAAGTCCATAGAGACTTTATTCCTACCCTCACGGTCACGACTTTACCTGTTCATCATCCTAAGTCTGGTAATGTGGGGGTAAAAATCGAAATTGCTGATAATGGTCTGGGAATACCCCAGGAAATACAGTCGAAAATTTTTGATCCATTTTTTACGACTAAATCTGTGGGACGCGGCACAGGTTTGGGTTTATCTATTGCTCATAAAACTATTGTTGAGCAACATGGTGGTTATCTCGAATGTGACTCCCAGGAAAATGTCGGCACTACCATGATAATTAGACTGTTTAATAATTATCTTGATCAGCGAATGTCTAAGGTGGAATAATGATGACAATTGATATAGTGCTTTTAATCAATGCTATTGATGATTTGGAACCTCCCTTTGCCGATTTTTTAGAAACTGCTGAAGTGATGATTACAGTAGCTTCAAGTTCATCGGAAAATTGGCGTGTTGAATGGTTACAGGTTGAAGACGGTATCCCCCCAAATACCATGGCGGCTATTGATACTATTGGGGATATTTGTAGTGACTTTCAATGGCGACCACAAGCCATGAGAGTGATTTATTGCTGGGAAGGTAGACCCACAGAATGTCAGCCAAACTCCACCAGTTTGACAACGGCGATTAATCAAGCGATCGCATCATGTCAACTCCATGATGTCACTATTTATATTAACCGCCCAAATAATTGCCCAAGTCAAGAGTTAAATCGTCTAGCCGAGGAAACGGGGGGACAGGCTTGGGGAGAAGACAATGCGATCGCTAGTTGGGCAATATTCCTCGAATATTTAACCTTTAAACATCCCGTAAAATCCTCAGTAATTATTCGCAAAAACTCTGTAAAAATAGGCACATTTAACCTATATAACTTGGTTTTACCCAATCTAACTTATTACGAAACTCGGCAATATACCCCAGAACTTTACCAACAAAAAAAGACCTGGGTTTCTCGTCAGCTAGAAACCATGCAAGCCGACATTATCGGATTTCAAGAAATCTTCCACCCCGAAGCACTACAAGAAATTCTCGCCGCCACCCCATTCTATGATCATGCTCATTTAATTACCACTAATCCCCGTGGGGATAAACCCGTAGTAGGTCTCTGTTCCAAATTACCAATTATATCCTGGCAAATATATGATAAATTCCCCCCAGAGTCTCAAATAGATATAGAAGGAACTATTATTCCCATCAACCATTTTTCCCGACCAGTTTTAGCAGTTAATATTCAACTCCAAGACCACCTACAATGTACAGTTTTTGTGGTGCATCTAAAATCCCAGCGTCCCAAAATTCCCGAAGGAGTAGATAGCCAAGACCCCGTAGAAAAAGCCAAAGGAAAAGTCAGGTCTTTACTGCGTAGAGCCGCCGAAGCTACGGCTTTACGATATATTATGCTCAAGACTTGGAGCCACAGTCAAAATCCGATTATTCTTTTAGGAGACTTTAACGATAGTGATTTAGCCATTACCACCAAAATTATGGCGGGGGATATTTCTTGGAAAAAAACCCGATTTAAACCAAACCACAACCAGGATGAGTTACGGCTTTACAGTGTCAAGGATATTCAGGTTAGGCAAAGTTACCGAGACTGCTACTATACTTATATGTATAATGGTTATTATGAAACCCTCGATCATATTTTGGTGAGTCAAGAATTAGTTGTAGAAAACTCCCGCCAAGTTGGGAGGGTTAGTTATGTTGCCTTATTCAACGATCATCTGGTAGACCAAAGCCTAAGTGATGAATCCATAGAACCCTGGAAATCAGATCATGGACAGGTTGTGGCGACAATCCAACTAAATGGTTATCCTGGATAACTAGGTAATCAAGGTGGTTTTTGAGGTGACTAGATCATTGAATCAGTCCTGGGTATTTAGACACCCGGTATTAGCAGTAACTAGGTTCAATCAGCCTTAGGGTTGAAACTGACTCGGGAAAGCTAATTAATGCGGTAGACTATGGTATCTTGGTGTCTGTTTGGCGTATCCGTACCCAAATAAGCAACATAGACCCAAAAAACAACTGGGTTGAGTACAATGTTAATATTTCCTATTTATCAATCCCTTGACCATGTGGGTTCACTAGCTTATCCCACAACCTAGGTTAAAATACATTATGAGTTATAACCACCCAAATAACCACCAAGAATCAGATATTTTGATTGTTGATGATACCCCAGGAAATTTGCATCTATTGTCACGAATTCTTAGCAAAAAAGGGTATAAAGTTCGTGAGGCGATCGATGGTAAAACCGCACTACAGGAGGTAAATAATAAGTTACCTGATTTAATTCTGTTGGATATTATGATGCCAGATATAGATGGTTATGCAGTTTGTAATCAGCTTAAATCGGAGCCATACACCGCCGAAGTACCCATAATTTTTCTGAGTGCTTTGGACGATATTTTTGACAAAGTAAAAGCCTTTGAAGTGGGGGGAGTAGACTATATTAGTAAACCTTTTCAATTTCAGGAAGTTTTAATTAGGGTAAAAAATCAACTGACTCTCCGCCGCACTCAACAACAATTACAAGTGTTAAATACCCAACTAGAAGCTAGAGTTGAACAGCGCACTCAAGAATTAGAAATCGCTAACAGTAAACTCCGGGATATGGCTTTTCGTGATGATTTAACTAATTTACCAAATCGAGCCTTATTTTTGGAACGTCTAGCTGATGGTATTGATGTCAAACAGGAACATCATAATTATAATTTTGTGGTGTTGTTGCTAGACTGCGATCGCTTTAAAATGATTAATGAATCCCTCGGACATTCCGTAGGTGATCAACTCTTAATTGCTATTTCCAAGCGTCTAAAATCCCTGCTAAAACCGGAAGACACCCTAGCTCGTTTAGGAGGTGATGAATTTGCGATTATGGTTAATAAAATCGAGGATATGGCGGAAGCAAAAGCCATGGCTCAAAAAGTTCTTGAGAGTTTTTCTCATCCTTTTGTCCTCCCCAATCAAGAAGTATTTATCAATGTAAGTATTGGCATATCTGGGTCACATTTAGATTATCAAAAACCCGAACATATGCTGCGAGATGCAGATACAGCCATGTATCGAGCCAAAGATTTAGGCAAAGGTCAATATCATATATTTGACCCCAGTATGCACCACAATGTTTCCGAAAAGCTGCAAATTGAAAACGATTTAAGGCGAGCTATTAACAATGATGAATTTCTGGTTTATTATCAGCCAATAATTCATCTAACAACTGGAAAAATCGCAGGTTTTGAAGCCTTAGTTAGATGGCAACATCCCCAAAAACAATTGATTCACCCCGTCTTATTTATTCCCATAGCCGAGGAAACAGGTTTAATTAATGCCATTGGCAATTTAGTCTTAGAAAAGGCTTGTAAACAATTCCGAAGTTGGCAAAAAAGTAAACTGATTAATGATTCGATGTTTATCAGTGTTAATGTCTCAGCCAGACAGTTTGCGAACATGGATCTAAGTCAGCAGATACAACAACTTTTAGAAGTCACTCAACTAGACCCCCATTGCTTAAAATTAGAAATCACAGAAAGCGCAATTATGGATAACCCGAAAACCGCCGTCGCTATTCTGGAAGGTTTTAAAAAGCAAAACGTCAGACTAAGTATTGATGATTTTGGCACGGGATATTCTTCTTTAAGCTATCTGCATAATTTCCAAGTTGACACTCTCAAAATCGACAAATCTTTTGTTCAAAGAATGGATAATAACGGTTCAAGTTGCGGCTTAGTTCCCGTGATTGTTAATATTGCTAAAACGATGAAAATGGGGGTAATTGCTGAGGGGGTAGAAACCTCCGAACAACTGTCATTATTGAGAGGGTTAGAATGTGAGTTTGCCCAAGGTTATTTATTTTCTCAACCGCTCCCCGAAAGTTTATTAATGGAGTTAATAGCAGCCGATAAAATCTGGTAAATCATCCCAGTCTGATCTAACGATAATCAATCCTTCACATTATCAAAAGCCATGGATTATGAATAATCAGAATTTGGCATCAGCCGACATTTTAATAGTTGATGATGTGCCAGAAAATATTAGGTTATTATCAACTATGTTAATGGATTTTGGATTTCGGGTGCGTAAATCTATTAACGGTAAGATGGCACTCATGGCAGTTAAGGCTTTAAAACCGGACTTAATTCTACTTGATATCAATATGCAAGGCATCAATGGTTATCAAGTTTGTGAAGCCTTAAAAAATAATCCAGACACTTCGGAAATCCCGATTATTTTTGTGAGTGCTATTAATCAAATCGAAGATAAAATTAAGGCTTTTCAAGTAGGAGGAGTGGATTATATCACCAAACCTTTTCAAGTAGAAGAAGTGATGGCGAGGATTCACAATCAACTCAAAATCCAAAATCTGCAAAGAGATTTACAGCTTCAAAATCAGCAACTAAAAGCCACCCAAAAGCAGTTAGCAGCCACCCAGGTTGAACTAATCCAAAAGGAAAAAATGGTAGCTTTAAATCAATTGGTAGCGGGGATTTTTCATGAACTTAATAATCCGATTAATTTTATTTCTGGAAACCTTGACCCCGCCTATCAATATGTTGAAGATATAATCGAGTTAATTAATTTATATCGACAAGAATATCCCCATCCTTCCCCCCAAATTTTAGCCCGATCGGAAAAACTGGAACTAGATTTTATCTTAGAGGATCTTCAGAAATTAATCAGATCCCTGAAAACAGGTATCAAACGCATTGATCAAATTATGTTAGCCTTGCGAATTTTCTCCCGCACTAATGAAGCTGAAATGAAATCGATTGATTTGCATGAATGCCTTAACAGTGTTTTGCATTTAATCAGGCATAGATTGCCGGGCAATAATCATAATATTGAGATTAAAGTTATTCAACAAAAGGCGGAAAACTTGCCGTTTATCACCTGCTATGCCGGCTTAATTAATCAAGTAATCATGAATCTAATTAATAATGCTATTGATAGCTTACAATCGGCTGACAGTCAAGCCCATGAGTCCGACTGGGTTCCGACTATTTGGATAACTACAGAACAAGTTAATCCTAACCGGGTAGCGATTCGGATTCGTGATAATGGTATGGGGATTGCACCGGAGTTACAATCTCGTTTATTTGACCCATTTTTCACGACCAAAACGGTGGGTCAAGGTATGGGATTAGGACTAGCTACCAGTTATCAAATTGTAGTAGAAAAACATAACGGACAGTTGATTTTATCTTCTATTCCTGGCGAGGGGGCAGAATTTCGGGTAGAATTACCGATCGCCCCAATTTCCCAGGGTAGCGTAACTTAACCTAAATCCATGAGTTTAGCGATCGCCTGATTTAAAAGAGGGGGCCATTGTCGTCTAATTTTGCCAGTTTGGCGATCGATAACCACCAGAGTAGTAGTGGCGCTAACATATCGTTGTCTACCGTCTAGGGACTCAATCTCAAATTCCCAGGGGATACGAACTTTAGTTAGGCCAGAAATACGATTTTTAACCTTAATGCGATCGCCCATGTGTACAAATTGATGATAGCGGATTTCCAAGTCAACCACAGGCAACTCAAACCCCAAAGCGACCAACTGATCATAACCAACCCCCACAGACCGCAACGCCCCAATGCGGGCTTCCTCCATCCAACCCACATAAGTCCCATGCCAAACCACCCCCGCATAATCAGTTTGATGTGGGAACACTTCCACCAAATACTCAAACCAATTTGAGGCCATAGTCGGCTGATCTTGTGAACTAGGATATTTTAATCGAGACACTTTACAATTCGTTCCAAAACGCTACATTTCTACAAATTATCAGTTAATCAGCCGCTTTGTCCTAAGTTATATAATAGTGCGTTTGATAATGAGCGTTGTTTTGAATTTTGGGCAAAACCTATGATCAATAAAATTTTAGTTGCTGTTGCGGGTCGTGGACTGTGCGAAGAGATGCTAAATATGCTGATGGATTTACCATCTCTGCAACAGGCATCTATCACCCTTCTCCATGTAGTGCCCAGCCAAGTCACGGCCGAGGGAATGTCCGTCAAACTAGAAGAAGGAGGCAAAATCCTCGCCCAGGCCGTCCAATCCGTGAAAGTCGATCCCAACCGAGTTAATCCTAGACTCAAACAAGGCGATCCCAAAGATATTGTTTGTCAGGTAGCAGACGAAGAAAACGCCGATCTAATTATTATGGGTTCACGGGGGTTAGGACGACTGCAAGCCGTCTTAGAAAACTCAGTCAGTCAATACGTTTTCCAACTCACATCTCGACCCATGCTGTTGGTCAAAGACGATACCTATGTCAAGAAGCTACGGCGGGTCATGGTAGCTTATAATTCATCCCCAGAAGCCCAAGAATGCCTAAAAACGGCGATCGACTTTGTTAAAGAAATCCAGGGCGGACAACTAATTATCGCCCATGTTAATAAAGATCTCAGTGGCAAATCAGCAGAAGATTACACCGCCACTGCGGAAAACGACCCGGTTTTAGCCCCGGCTGTCGCCCAAGCCAAACAAATGGGAGTTAGTTATCGTTGTGTAACCGGAACCGGAAAACCCGGCCCGGAAATTTGCCGAATCGCAGAAGACCTCAACGCCGATCTGCTGTTGCTGGGTTCTCCCGATCGCCGCCCCACCGTGGCCAAGAGTTTCATTGATATCGATCGCCTACTCGGAAACTCCCTATCCGACTATGTGCGAGTTTACGCCAACTGTCCAGTGTTATTAACCCGCCACGCCGGGTAAAAGTTTAGGGCGGGTGAGAGACTGATTAACCCGCCCCAAGCGTGAATTTTACGGATAAAAACTCAACTGAGGTAGTCCCAGAGTTTCCGACCATCCCTTCATAATATTGAGGCATTGAACCGCCTGTCCCGCTTGACCCTTAATCAGGTTATCAATGGTAGAAATCACGATCGCCCTATCGGTGCGTTGGTCCACCTCAATACCAATGTAACAAAGATTTGTGCCACAGGCCCATTTACTTTGGGGGAAAGTTCCCCCAGGTAAAACCTTAACCCAGGGAGAATTGCGGTAAAACGCCTTATAAATAGTCAGCAAATCTTCTCGCACCAAACCCGGGTCGCGCAAGTTAGCGTAAACCGTCGCCAAAATACCCCGCACCATAGGCATCAAATGGGGGGTAAACTGCACCGTCACATCATGTCCAGCCAAATCACTACAAACTTGCTCAATTTCCGGCGTGTGGCGATGGTGTCCACCAATACCATAGGCTGAAACCGAGGCATCTGCTTCCGCCAATAGCATATTAGTTTTAGCCTGTCGTCCCCCGCCAGAAGCCCCCGATTTAGCATCAATAATGGCACTATCCGGGACAATTAGCCCCTGTTTTAATAGGGGGGATAAAGCCAACAAACTAGCGGTCACATAGCAGCCAGGACAGCCCACTAATCGCGCTGAGGCGATCGCATCTCGGTATAGTTCAGGCAAACCATAAACCGCCGTCCTAGCCACATCCAGATCAGCGCTTCTTTCCTTGTTATACCACTTGGTATAGGTATTTAAATTAGTAAACCGATAATCAGCAGACAGGTCCAGAACATAACAGCCTTTTTCTAACAGTTGCGGAGCCATTTCGCAGGCCAAACCATTCGGCAAAGATAGAAACACCACCTCACACCGACTAGCAATTTTATCCAAATCAATTGGTTCAATCATCAACTCCACCTGATGACCCAGGTGGGGATATAAACTACAAAAAGGTTTTCCGGCGCTACTTTCTCCTCCCAAATAAACAATTTCAACCAGGGGGTGATCCTGTAATAAGCGCACCAGTTGCACCCCACCATAACCTGATGCACCCACAATTCCGATAGGTGTACGTTGATTACTCAGTTAAACTAAGCAAGCCAGTCACCCAGCCTACTCGTCTCCAAAACCGTGCATGAGACTTTCACCTCACACGGCTCCTCAGAATCAAGCTATGCTGTTATACTCTATGTTTAAGAAGGCTCACCCATTTTCCCTTATGGAAACAGCCAAACCTACAGCCACCTGTTTCCGTAACTTGCCAGTATTTTCGCCGCCAATAATTCCTAGGTTTATCCGGGTGACGACGTTTCGCCCAACTCCGCAATTTCCGGTCAATTAACCTATCTAAATTTCGGTGAATTTTGCGGTTATTAGCACCTTGATATTGACTAGACCAATCCGCTATTTTCCGATTCAGCAGGTTAATTAAATCCCCTTGACGACTGGCTTTATGGCTACTAACTATCGTCGCCAATTCTCGATAGTGTTGATGGGCAGATTCTCGACTAGGGCTGATGGTAGTATGATAGTTTAACCCTCGGCGATGATGATTTTTAAACTGGCGAATATGAAACCCCAACAGGTCAAAACCCGGAGAGTTTTCCTCAACACAATTAGCCGTGTTCGTGACAGCATAAAAATCAGAAACTTGGGGAATTTCCAATTTGTCTAGCCAATCACTTATCGCCCTTTGATAGGTGTTGATAGCCATCATATCATCATCTAAAATCACCATCATTTCTCCATATTGAATCAGAGTAGTTACCGGGTTGCCCAGTTCCCTAATTAACCGACTCAATTGGTGGTTTAACTCTCCCAAAGCGATCGCATCTAATAAACACCCCAAAGCCCCATCAATCCGAGCCTTATTCAGACCCATAGAGCGCGGTAAATCCGGCAACCTTTGAGCCAATATTCTCGGTTGACAAAGCCTGGTTAAATCAATAACCCAGACCAACTTAGGGCCATTTTCCAGACTTTTAGCGATCGCCTGCAACAGTTCCCCAACCGATGAAAAATGAGAGCCAACAGCATCATCCAACTCCCAACGAGCCCGCCATTCCGGTTCCAAAGCCCATTGCATCAAACACTGTTGAACAGCTATAGAACCCCCATCACAACTATCACTAGCAAGATACCTCACAGAAGCCGAACGCATCAGCATTTTTTGGAGTTTACGAACCACCTTAATATCACCCCGTTTCGAGGCGCGGTAAATCCGTTGTTGCAGCTTCCATAGACCACGTTGCCAAAAGTTTCGGCGGCCTTTCATCTCCCCCTTCACCGTCAACAACGACTCATCTACGCATACCATCCTCGTCCCTATCAGACTGGCTTTAGTCTTCTTCACAGCAACTCACTCACTCAGCACAGCAATCAATTCCGTGTGTCCGTCTGCATATCCCCGATTTATAGTCAGGGCCTTCGCTTCTGACACAATCCCTCCCCTAAGCCGCCTGGAATACCCAGTTATTCGCCTTGGTTGACTACTCAGTAATAGGCTTTCCTCAAAAAAACCCACCGAGAGCAACTTAGAGGTTATCCCGTTCCGAAAATCGCTTTGGTTTCTGGCCTTAGAGTCTTCCTTTCTACCGGGGGCCTTTTGAGTGCCGAGTTATTCCCTACAGAAATAACCTGTTAACGTTGGCAACAACAACGCTTTCTTGCCCCATACATATAAGGCAGCGTATACCCGCCTAATTTGGAGTCTAACGGTAGTTCTCGCAGAAGTTCGTTTCCCTACTCATAGCCAGCTACAGGGCGCTTAAATCCCCATTTAAAAGGGTTTACGCCCAATTCCCGCTTCACGGATTGATGACCAGTCGCTACCGTGGGGAACTGTTTTCACTCCGGCACTTGGAGGGTTGGACTTGGATATTTTTTGATTCTGACACTTCCCATATTGGGACCTCTCAGACTTCCGCACCAACAAGCGAGATTCAGTTGTCAAGGGTTAATATCCCCTTGCAGCCTTTCCCCTAGGGGATTTTCCCTAGTTTCAGGCTAACGGGTCGCACTATTGCATGACTCCTAACATGATTAGCTTTTGAGATAAGTCTTGTGACCTACCCAGACCTTTTAGAACCCTTGATAGAGACTTTCACATCATACCCATCCTAGTTCTGTTGCTGCATTGTAGTATCAAATTTCCCCATAGTGCAGAAGTCTATAGTCGCCATCCCATTTCTGACAAGGTTTTTTTGAGCCGTTTGGCTTCCGGGGGGTTGGTTTGTTCATATACGCTTATCGCTGTTTGAAAGGCTTTCAGACTATCGGGAATGTTGCCAATACCTAACAACGCCGCCCCTAAATTTTGGTAGGCTTCCCCATAGTGAGGGTTAAGAGAAATCGCTTTTTGATAAGATGCGATCGCTTTTTGGGAATTTCCCATCGCCCGTAGAGTCATGCCCAGGTTATAGTAACCTAAGCTAAATAATGGGTCAATTTCTATCGTCGTTTCATAGGCCCAAAGCGCCGCTTTTAGGTTGCCCCTACCTTTCAGCAGATTTCCCAGATTATTATAAGCCCCTATTTTTAATTGAGGGAATACATTAACCGCGATCGCCTTTTGATACTGTGCTTCCGCCGCCTCTAGTTGTCCCCTTTTGCTATAGGCAATTCCTAGGTGATAATGCAATTCATACATAGTCCCCCCCTCAATTCCAGATGCCTGCTTTAGCCCTTTTTCTAACAGGTCAATACCTGCTGAGAGTTTACCTAATTGCACATACAGAGCCCCTAATTTACTCGCTAAGTAAGGGTCATCGGGATGCTGTTTTAAATAGCTTTCCATAGCTTCACAAGCCCTTTGTTGTTTATTCTTTTCCGCGATCGCATCCGCACTATATCCATAATGAGCGATCGCTATTTCTGGAATAGAACCGATCCGCCACTGAGGTTCCCGCCGCAAAATCTCCATCACACTATCATCAACCAAAGCATGATAAGGGCGAGAAAAATACAGATCCGGATGATTTCTAAACAGTCGCGACACCAAAGAATAAGGAGACTGCACCGCCCCGATTTCCTGTCGCACCAAGTTAATCAGCAAATAATCTTCCTGGTTAATTAAACCTCTAATTTGAGGGATAATTCCCTCCATTAATCGCTCATCAGCATCTAACACCAAAACCCAATCACCTGTCACATATTTTAAACCCGCATTTCTCGCCGACGCAAAGTCATCACACCAGCTAAACTCATACACTCTCGCCCCCATATTTTTAGCAACTTCCGGCGTTCCATCTCTAGAACCTGTATCCACCACTATCATTTCATCTACTAACTTTCCCACCGTCTGTAAACATTCCCCTAACTGATGGGCTTCATTTTTGGCAATTATACAAAAGCTAAGTTTCATCTCTATCAACTTTATCCAAAACTTTGAGTATTATTATACCCAATCTATTCCTCTCTCCAAGTCCCTCTCCCCCCCCCCTGGGAGAGGGATTTAGGGTGAGGGCAATGTATTAAGCGACTGGTGAACCAGCTGTAATTTACCCAAGTCTGGGATAATTACTACAACTTAATTAACCATTAATTGCCTACTTATTAACCCTAGATTAATCCATTTTATACTACCCAAATTCCCAGGATTTATCTATCTATAGCATTAGTCAAGGTGGTTAGGACTCAGCTTTTATAACGGAATCCATGGCATCATCGAGAGAATCAAACTGCTCACGTGCAATGGCGAATGCGGGCTTTCAACCACGACCAACATTTCTCTATCTTGTTGAGGTCTGGCGAATAAGGTGGTAGATAGAGCAAACGGCATTGAGCCGCCTCCACTAGCTCAGGAATCCGTCCCCCTTTATGAAACGTTGCATTGTCTAGCACTAGAGTCTGACCTGGCTTCAGTGTTGGAATTAAGATGAACTCCAACCACAACTCAAACACTGTCCGATTACAACAACCCTCAAAGCGATCGGGGGCTAAGAGTTGTTGATGACACCATGGGGCCATATAGCTCACCCTGCCCTGCCTCTTCCCGGATTTGAGGGCATCGAAGCGTTGTCCTTCCTCGCAGTAACCATAAGGGTAATCCGAGTCCTGACTATTCATGCCGGCT
>NZ_JARPLC010000072.1:0-26294 GCF_032350395.1 Limnospira sp. PMC 289.06 | reverse complement strand
AGCTTCACACAACCTACAATGGTACACTGGGGAAGTTGGGTTTCGCTGCGCTTCACTACAATGGTACACTGGGGAAGTTGGGTTTCGCTGCGCTTCACACAACCTACATATTCGCTACATATTCGCCTAACCTACAATGGGAATGGACGATTGACGACTAATTGGCGATAATCTAGTGGTGAACATTAATCCTCTGCTGGGAAAAGGCTTTTTATGCTTACCCTTGAAACTTTATTTGATGAAGGGTTTTATTTGGCACAAAATCAGGAGGTAGAAGAGGCGATCGCCGACGGTCTTTTCGAGACCGCCTTCGAGCATTTTTCTCGGTATGGACAATTTGAGGGCCGCAACCCTAACCCCATTTTTGATAGTGAATATTATCTCGCCCAAAATCCCCATATTCAGTCAGAAGTAGAGGAGGGAATTACCACTGCAGCCGCTCATTTTGTTAATATTGGACAAACAGACAACCGCAGCCCAAATCCCTTTTTTGACCCGGTTTTTTATCTACAGCAAAATCCCACCGTTTCTCAGGGAGTAGCTAAGGGGGAATTTACCGCCTTTGAGCATTTTTTGAAAATCGGACAATTTGAGGGTTTAGACCCTAGCGATTCCTTTAATACCGAGTTTTATCGCGATCGCAATTTCGATGCGGTGGAGGGAATAGAGGATGAAATAATCGGCAGCCTTTTTGAGCATTTTTATCGGTTTGGTTTAGAGTTAGGTAGGTTAGGCGCACCCCCCCAGTTAATGGATGACCTCAGTAATGCGATCGCCTTAGATACTCTCTTAGGAAGTCGGACTATAGTTAACTCAGTTACCGATGATAACCCCGTCAATATTTATGAATTTATCATCCCCAATAATGGTAGTGAGTTTAGCCTATTTCTGCACGGTTTAAAAGCCGATGCTAATGTGGATTTAATCCAAGATATCAATCAAAATCAAGCCATTCAACCTGATGATATTATCGCCTCATCCAATAACCCGGCTTTAGCCACAGAATCCATTGATATTGACCTATTACCCATGGGAACCTACTTTGTGCGAGTTTCCCAGTTTCAGGGAGAAACCATTTATGCTTTGGAATTATCCGCCATTCCCCTGGATATTTGAAGGGGGTAGAGACAACCCTTGTCTATGGCATCCCTAGGTTATACCCATCTCCCCCCTAGATAGCAACCCCCAAAAAATTAGCTAGGAGGGTTGACATTTAGATTCCGGTGCTGGTATGATGTAAATCAATAAAGCAGCCCAGGGAAACTAATTTGTTTGGTCATTTCCCCAAGGAGGCTGCCATGACCAGACCTACAGCACGTCATGAAGACAAATACCAACCTTGTCCTAGGGGTTATAGGGTCGGTCGTCGCCGTCGCCGTCGCCGTCGTTCACCGAAATACCCTAGAGAATACACCATAGCCCTAATTAAAGCGATCGTCATTGCCTGCTGCGCCTGTACGACAATTACAGGGGAACCAGTGGTTAGCACTACGGTTAATGCTACTGCATGGCTAGGCATGGAAATTGCCAACGATCGCAATTCAAAAAACCACAAATAAATCCATTCCTAACAGTTGGGGCGGCTTGAGAGTCGTCCTAATTACTGTTGGAGGCGATCGATTAACTGTTGATACTGTTCTAGGGAAGCACTGCGAACCAATGGATGCTGTCCCAAGGTCCGATGATGATTCTGATTAATTCCCTGCATTTTTGATACCATTTTTGAGCAAGGGGGCAGTTATTCAATTGCAAATTTGCCTCAGCGATGCCTTTCATTGCATCAATTTCAGCCACTACCTCCCGGCATTTTTCAGCGATTTCTAAGCTCTGTTGATGATACTTTAGGGCTGATTCCGGTTGTTTTAAGGAATTGTAAATATCCCCCATTAAAACTAGGGCGCGGGCGATAAGGTAGGGATTGCCAAGGTTCCGAAATATTGCCAAAGCTGCCGTTGCTAAATGCAGGGATTCTTCGGGATTTTCTCGGCTTAAAATGCTGGCTAGATTACCCATCAGCATGGCACGCCCTTGGGGAGACTCGGCATCTGGGTGTTTTTCCAGGATATCTAAACTTTGTTGATAATAGGTGGCGGCTTGTTGCCACTGTCCCCGGTTTTTGGCGACGTTCCCTAATCCCATAATGGCTTTCCATTCTCCGGCTTTATCCCCCAATTTTCGGGCAACTTCCAGATGTTTTTGATGGTAGCTTTCAGATTCGTTTAACTCTCCCAGGGCATCGTAAATATTCCCCAAGCCGTTGTAACAAACCGCATCACAGCCCGGATTCAATTTTCCGAGGAGAGATTTATAGAGTTTTTCTTGTTGGTCATAATAACCCCAAACTCCCAATTGGTCGTGTAATTCTTGGTTGCTTTGGGGGTCAGGAATCACTGTCAAAATTTGGGTCGCCCGCCGCCAATCTTCCACCTCCCATAGGTGATAAAAAGACTCCAGGTAATGCTGCACCCGTTGCAGGGGGGTGGCTTCTTGGGGGGGGATGCTTTGATGACACAAAAAATATTCGACGGCAGTATAAGTAGCTAACTGCTCGATGGGAACTGTATTGATATCGATATCAAGTTCATCCCACAGCATTGGATGTCTCCTTTTGGGTATCCCATTGGCTCTGAAACAGTTTAGCACTACTTCCGTTCAAAAAGCGATCGCTTTTTGACATTTACAAAAAAGTAGTTGCCATACGTTCGACTTTCAAAGAAGTCTCAAGCATCATCTCGATGGCATGGGAGTGTTCTCAACTTGTTGCCATACGTTCGACTTTCAAAGAAGTCTCAAGCTGCCCAAGGCCTGCCGCCCCTTAAGTCCCTAAAACGTTGCCATACGTTCGACTTTCAAAGAAGTCTCAAGGTTACATCGTTACAGATGTCTACTTTGGCGGTCGCGAGTTGCCATACGTTCGACTTTCAAAGAAGTCTCAAGCAGTATAAGGTTGCATATGCACATGTCAACCAGTTGCCATACGTTCGACTTTCAAAGAAGTCTCAAGAGGAAGGGTGGATCGTGGTATTGACATGTAAACGAGGTCAAGTTGCCATACGTTCGACTTTCAAAGAAGTCTCAAGTGTTTCATGGTCTACAAGGTCTACAAGGGGGGGCGAGTTGCCATACGTTCGACTTTCAAAGAAGTCTCAAGATTGGTGTCCTGAGATATCATTGTGGTATCAAGACAAGTTGCCATACGTTCGACTTTCAAAGAAGTCTCAAGTGCTTCGTCCCCTTCGTCCTTGGGACTGGGAACTTGTTGCCATACGTTCGACTTTCAAAGAAGTCTCAAGCTTTGATGTCTTTATTCCCAACGGCTACGGCGGCTTCAAGGTTGCCATACGTTCGACTTTCAAAGAAGTCTCAAGGAAGGAAGAGGCTTTGTCGTGGAAGGAAGCGACAAGTTGCCATACGTTCGACTTTCAAAGAAGTCTCAAGCAGTGAACGATGTAAGCATCATACGGTCCATATCGTTGCCATACGTTCGACTTTCAAAGAAGTCTCAAGCGAAAGACAAAGTTTTTGTCCCCCACCTTCCAGTTGCCATACGTTCGACTTTCAAAGAAGTCTCAAGTACAAGGTCCTCCTCCACGGGGAACGACAAGTATTGTTGCCATACGTTCGACTTTCAAAGAAGTCTCAAGCGGAGGAATGTTTGTTGTTCGGGCAGCAACCTTTGTTGCCATACGTTCGACTTTCAAAGAAGTCTCAAGGAATAGGTCTAGACGCATTCAAGTACCCATCTGGTTGCCATACGTTCGACTTTCAAAGAAGTCTCAAGCAGTTCGCTCCTTAAAGTGCGAACTATTTGGGTTGTTGCCATACGTTCGACTTTCAAAGAAGTCTCAAGCAGGGGGGAAGCCAAGGTCTATCTCGGAAAAAGTTGCCATACGTTCGACTTTCAAAGAAGTCTCAAGACCAACAGCGGCTTCGTGCCGTTCGTAAACTTTCGTTGCCATACGTTCGACTTTCAAAGAAGTCTCAAGAAAGTTTCGGCAAAGGGGCTGACAAGCCCCTCCTTTTGTTGCCATACGTTCGACTTTCAAAGAAGTCTCAAGAATCGTAGAAATCGTAACTTACAGGTCACTCCATTGTTGCCATACGTTCGACTTTCAAAGAAGTCTCAAGTTCTTTGGGACGACGAGTGCAACTACTCCGAAGAAGAGTTGCCATACGTTCGACTTTCAAAGAAGTCTCAAGGTAATTACTTTACATTAATTTCAAAGATTGATCAAGTTGCCATACGTTCGACTTTCAAAGAAGTCTCAAGAGCATAAGAACGAAATCCTTGCTCTGAAGGGATTCTAACCCACCAATTCTATAGGGGTCAAGTCAGTACCCCAATTATTGACATAGATTAGCAATAATTGAGTTAACAAAATGACTGAAACCCGGTCGTAGCAGTCCACCTATAGGGGTCAACGAAAAAATCAGTGATTGGGCGGTTTGCCAGACCCCTGTAGGTGAATGGATGTTACAGGTCAGACCTGGGGCATCATTTGGAAAAAGCTAAATTTTCCACAACATCGGTCGATAGGTCTCCCGTTCTCCCATCAGACAGGAGATGTACTCCCACACCTGTAATTCCAGACAGCGATAGTAGCTGACCTTGTGACCTGTATGGGGATGGGTGGTGGAGAGGGATAGCTTGTCCTGCCAGTGCTTGAGATACTTTTTCAGAGCATCCGAATGTAGGTAAACTGATTCATTTAAGCTGAACAGTCCTGAACATTAATTGACAATGCTCGGACTGTAACTATAGCAATACCATCATTGCTGACAGTAAAGGAGGAATCCCTCAAAGCACGCAACATAATATTACGTGCGCCATTTGCATCTCTAGGTGTTTGACTGCCACAGTGAGGACACTTGTGTATTTTCGCACCACCTAGTTTGGCGTGGCGATGTCCACACACTCCACAGGTTTTAGATGTGTGACTTTCGCCCACATCAAGCACCACGCAACCACGCTTTGCTGCTTGATGTTTCAGAATTAACTTAAAGCGATAATGTGCCCAGGTCAGCATATTTCTGACTGTTTTCGACTGAATTTTTCTTCTTGACTTGGCTACCATAGAGGAAGACTCGAAGCGAGGCAGAAAAATTAATCCATAATTAGTAGTCAGATAATGTGCTGCTTTTTTATGCACTTCGTCAATTAAGTTCCGAATCTTTTCTCGAATCCGATTAGCTGCTTTTTTCAGAGAACGGCGTCGTTTGGCATTTACCTTGGTTGAGCGACTAATTAAATTATCTAGATGCGTACATAATCTTGTGATTCGCCCCATGTCGCCGTTGCCAATTTCAATTACTTTATCGCCGTCATATCCAGTTAAAAAAGTTCTGACCCCAGGATCTAAGGCAATTATTTTCCTTGAATATGTATGACTTTTAATTACAGGTTCAGGAAAAACAGCAAACCATTTACCACGCCGATAAATCAATTGAGTCCCATAATCACATTGATGTGGTATGGGCTCGCTTGCCTTAAACTTCAGCTTTTTCGTTAACTGACTGTACCATGTACCTTTGGTAAAGTTGGAATTATTAAATTTGATTGTTTGTTGTGGATTACGAATACTTCGGAAGCAGGCATCACGACTGGCTGTATAGGCTTGGTGGGCGTCAAATATGGCGTTCTGTCTGATATGACAAGGTGTTTCTTTCACCCATTGAGGTAAATCAGATTGCATGACCAGATTTCGCAATTTCAGCTTCCCAATCCGAGTCGTTGATTGACGCTGCATGGCTATGGCTTGGTTAAAACAATAACGACAAGCAGCCAGCCATTTTTTCCAAGTTTTTGCCAGTTCAGGACTGGGATAAATCCGGATCTTTTTTGATTGCAGATTTGTACTTTCTGAGTCCGTAAAGTCGGCAACTGTAGCTGGCTTCCCGGAAGCGGTAGATATGAACAATGGCAAGGATGTCTTCAACCAATTCTCGTTCTGGGGATAAACTGTCTTGGTTGAGAACCACGATTTTGGTTTTGTCGAGTTCACACAACCAGGAAATGAGGTCAAACCCGAAACGGGCAAGTCTGTCAAAGTGGGCAACCACAATAAATCCGACATCGCCTTGACGGAGGAGTTCCAAAACGGCTCTAAGTCCTGCTCTTTTGAAATTAAGACCACTGGCGATATCAGTGATGAGTTCGGCATTGGGGTATACTTCGAGTAGCTTTGCAGCTCCTCCGTCAAGGTCGGCTTTTTGTCCACGACTGGAAACGCGGGCATAAGCGATAATTGCTCTTTGCCGAATGCGATCGGATATTCCCTTGTAGGAGGCGATTTCATATCTTCTCTGTCCTTTGGGTGTCCTGATTGCTTGAATCTGGCCGTCTTTTTCCCATCTTCTTAGGGTATGTAAACATACACCAAAGTATTGAGATGTTTCACTTGGTGATGTATATTTCGGCATTTAACTCGCTTGCTGTGTAGTCGTCTAGCTTAACGCAATTGTTGAGCTGTGTCAATCGTTGTTCAGTGAATTGCCTAACAGGAAGAGACTCCTCCTCGCTCGTCGGGGGGAGTAAAATCGTCGAGGGTGAAAATTTTAGAGTTAATCAGGTACAACACCAAGGAGTCCACAACCATTTTCCCTTGGAGTTGATTTAATTGATGAATTTGCTGTGTTTTTGATGAGCTAATACTATTCATCTTGGTTAAGCAACTGTTGTACCCATTCCCTAATATCTGAATACAGGTAATAGGGCTGGCGGAAGGGGTGAAAATAATCGGTGATTTTATCCTGAAAAAATAGGGAGGGTGGCGGTTCGACTTCCATCAAAACGATCGCTTTTTCGCAAAGGATTTGCATAGCTGCCAAAATCGTTAATCCTGACTTATTAAAACCATCGGGAAAACTGGCAGAATCAATAGAGTTTTTTATGTCAAAATCTACCCAAAAATTTCGGGATTTTTGAGATTCTAAAATCATCTGCCTATCTTCCTCTAAAACCTCCATCATGCGTTCTTTAGAAATCCCCTTAGCACCATGAATTAATTTATTGCGTTTCACACACCAATAATCAAGGGATGCCATGGCTTTTACCAGCTCTTCCCAAGCGTCAAGCTGGGGCTTATTTCCCTGAGTTGCCAGCAAAGCATGAACAAAATTAAGTTTAGTGGGGCGACCGGGTAAAACAAAGCGATCGCCATATTTCCGGTCATCAAGAGGCTTAACCCATCGTTGATTGACGAGACATTTACCCCGATTAATAGCATTAACTAAATTCCAGTTTTCCGAGGCTGTTTCTAGTTCATAAAACTTTTGGGCTGCCCGTTGATTATCATCTAAAAGACTAGCGGTTTGCAGAATCCAATTGCCGCGCTTTTCGGGTCTATCAAAATATTTATCTCCCTGGAGGGCATAAATTAACTCGTGCAAGGTTTCCTCATAAAAAGAACCCATCCTGGTCAAAAAATCAGCAATGCGGTCAGTTTGCCAAAGTAAACAACATTGGGTATAGAGGTTGAGAAGTTTAGGAAAACGTCGATTTTCTTGGCCGGGGGGGTGGGGGTAATAATCCGATAATATTTTCAGGTCGTCCGACTGGTTAACCTGCTGTTTCGCATAGTCATTATCCAGGTTAAAATAGGCGATCGCTAAATTTAAACCCTGTTCCACCTTCTGTAAGCGACGATACATATTTCCAATGTTATCGATATCTTTCAAATCGTAGTTTTGCAGGGTTGCCAAACATTCCGACCAATTTTTAATCACCACCCGCACCCCATCAAAATCCCACCGTTGTAACAGTTGTTGAATCACTTGATATTTTTGTGTTTTCAGGTGATACCAGCGGGGAGTGAGAATACAGTCGGAATTTTCCCCTTTAAAGATATGCCGCACCGACAATTTCGGTTCGATAAAAATTTGTTTCTGAATAGCCGAAGAAAAAGCCTGCATTTGCAGTGCGGTTTGCATTTGTCCGGTTCCCCCTTTCAGGCTAATCAAAACCAGGTCATTAATGTGGGGATGGTTCACCGCAAAATGGGTTTGAAAAAACTCCCCATAAACTCGCATCAATTGGTTAATATCATTAACGGCAATATCAGCGGGAATTGTCCAGGGTATCAATTCAATATCCACCTGTTTTTGTGCCAACCACTTTGCCAAAATTGGGAACAAATAATAAGTATCTCGATGATGTCCTTGGGGTTGTTGAGGGGTAACTTGGTTAGTGACAAAAATATAGGCTTTTTCCACCTTAAAGATAGTTCTGGCTGTTTGAATAACCCCCAAAATCCGGCCAGGAGAAATGCGATCGCCCCAACCATTGGGGTCATCTTCTGGTTGATAATCTTCCCAAATTTTGCGGGTAATTTCCCGAAAAGAGAAGAAATATTTAGGATGCAAAGAAGCCTCGACTTGTAACTCTGGACAAAGGCACTCAGCAATCCTTTGATTTCGTGTCTGCCATAATTCCAACTCAGCATCAGTTAACTGACAACGGTCAATATTTTCTTCTTCCCGTTCAAAAATCGGCAGATAACCCGATTCAATTATATCATCAACTTTCAGCTTAACTGTCAAATCAGAAGTTCCCAGATTGGCGATTAAAATAGTCATAACTTAGCCCAAAAAAGTCGATAAAATCCGAATGCCATTAACTTGAGATAAAGACCTAGCAAAAGCAGCGCGATCGCTCTGTTTTGCCCCAAAAATCGTCACCGCCTGATAAGGAATCTTCCCCTCTGGAAAGTTAGACTTAATCACCACAAAAGAAGGTATTTCCAAATCACCGCCCACATAGGCATTGCCCCCACCTTGGCGGTTTCTCCCCTTAAAGCCGCTACTATAAAGCCAATCCAGAGCTTCCCCCCGCACATCAACCCCGCATCCTTCCACCGACCAATCTTTCACCTGTTCAGGATGCCTTAATCCCCTGTTGGGAACCAAAAACACACAAGCCTGTTGGTCGAGAACATCCTGATAGCGGTGTCTTCCCTTTCCCGGAGAGTGAGTTTCCGGCTTTCCTTGGGGGGAAGCCACCGCCCGGAGCCTTTCCCCTATCTCCTCAAAAAACCGCCGCCAGTCCTCCTGGTCACAGGGCAATTGCAACGATTCCACAGCCCAGTAACAGCCCCGCAGCCCCGGATAAGGGTGATTCCAGTGTAGAGGGCGGCGGGAACCATGTCCCACCCCCCCCAGATGAGTTGCCAGATACAGCAAATATTCCAATAGTCGCAGGTGGGTTGCATTTTGGGAAGCCAAAACAATCTCCCCCTCGTAAAAATCGGGATAAGTGCGACTTCCCACCTCTTCCAGCCAATCCACCGCAATGGTACAACTACCCTGGCGAGTTTGGGGGGCGATGGTTCCGAATAATTGCGCCTCCACTTCCCGACATTGCGCCAGGGGGTACAGACTCAACCCCAAAACTCGAAACCAATAACGCAGGACCCCCCGAATAGCCGTTGGGCGAAATTCCGGCTTTCCCCGCCTACCATTCTCTCTTGTGGGTGGGGTTGCTCCGTACATTCCCTCAGTCCACAGTTGAAAGTCGTGTTTGCAACTGTGGGGTAGGGCTGATTTAACTGTCGTGCATCCATAACCGGAACTCACCCGCGCCCCTAGTCCCCCTGTTAGGGCTGGTTTCACCCACTCCCGGACGACCGCCACATCTTCCGGGGTTCCCCTAGCGGTGGGGGCTAAACCAATTGTTAAGGTCGGTTTCAGCATTGATAACATTACATGGGGGGCCGGTTGATATACAATGCGATCGTCTTGCCAATTCCATTGGGGCGTGGTGATATCCAAATCCAGACAGGGTTGGGTGGGGAAAGCATCCAAAATCTGCACCCGACCTATACCGCCCTCTAGGGTACCGAGGAGGCGTTCTACTTCCCCTTGGGGTAGATTTTGTCTCCCGTAAGCGCGGATGACTCCCTTGAGGCTGCTGGCGGGAATATAGGGCACGCCATAAATGGGATGCAAGGCAGGTAACAACAATTCACGAAAACCTCGCAACCCCCCCACTCGTAACCGCCAAAGAAATGACACTTCTACCGTAGCCGTGGCCAGCAGTTGGGTTTTTTCGGTTAAACTTTTATAAAGGGCGGCGCACTTTTTTTCGGCATCGATCGCTTTTTGTAGGGCGGGAGTAATGCGATCGTCCAATGGTTCATGATTCAGGGCTTGCAGGGGACTCGAACCCGTTTTTTGCATCCCCCTCGGTTTTTTCCCATTCGACAACCCTGGGAGAGTATGGGAGGGGGCATTTCCCACTACGCAAGCAATCCGTTTTGACTGCCAGTGGGGGGGGAGATGCTTTTGCAATTTCGGCCACTTCTTTTGTGCCTTTTGTTGCGCTTCCTCCTCCTGAAAATAGAAAATAATTTTATCAGTCACCTCCGGGCTGGCATCTTTATACAAGTCATAAAGGGGGTTTTTATTCTTCTTGAGTGTCTCCAGAACCCCCTGCCATTCTCTCATGATTCCGTCGCCTCCCCAAGTACCGCCGCCGCCCAAAATGACCATTCCTTTGCTAGTTGCATCCCTAGGCGATTTAGTGCTGTATATTTAGCCAGGGGTAAATGAATCAAACTGCCTTCGTCGGTCGGGTCAAAGTCGATATCACTAAAAGCCCGCAACCGGACTAAGAAATGGCGATAAACTTCCCCTTTGTAAGTCGTATCTTCCGCCGTCCCCAATAAAAATTTTTCGGCATCCCCCGCCAGTCGGTGCAGTCCCCAGGTGGAAATATAAGCGCTTAATCCTTGAATCAGTCCGCTGGCTTTTGAATGGTAAGCGGGGGAAAGTTTGCCTTGGATTTCTGTTAGTGCTTGGTGGGCTTCTTGTGAGAAAATTCGACGATCTAAAAACATTACTCAATCCCCCCCAATTTCATTTATAATTGAGATGGTTTTGGCTTGAGTCCATCCCCGTCCGATTCCTTCGAGTCCTCCGAATTGAATCCGTCCATTCAGCAGGGCTCGCAGTTTCTCTCGCACCTTTTCCGTCGATTCTTCCCCCGATTCTGTCTGTTTGGCTGGCTTCATACCCCACGGGAAAAATAACATCGTTTCCGGCGGCACCGCTTCTTCCGCACGAAATGAACCCCCTTTCACCGTTTTACTTTCCTCGGACAAGGCGACTCTCACTTCCCGCTGTAAGCCGGTTTCTACCAGTGCCGCGCAATCTTGATCACTGAGAATTACTAACTTTTTCAGTAGCAGGCTAAGGCTATTGTCTCCCCAGGTGCTAGACAATAAACTGGTCAGGAATGAACCATCAAATTGACTTAAATTCTCTGGTTTGATTAAGGCGGTTTGCAAAAATAACGTTTCTGGTTTAAAACTGACTAGGGCCGGTTGTGTGGGACTCAGTTGCTGGCACTGTTTGATAATGTCGTTGATGCTGTTAATTTGTACCCACTGATGCCACCTTCGCAACCACAGAGGACAGGTTATCCAGATCAGATGATGACTCAAAGAAGCGATCGGAAAAAATAGCATCGAAGCATCAGCAAACCAGACTTCTCCTTCCGTTGGCTGTTTTCCTTTTTCGATTTTCTGCCCGAAAAATATCCCTGCATTATCTTCTGTTTCCAGGGAGGCGCGAATTTTACCACGCAATGAAGAGGCGGGTAGGTAGGGAAATTCTGTGTGGACTTCCCGCGCAATTCCCATTAAATTGCCTTCGTTAGCACTCCCTCCCGTGTGGAGGGGGGTTAGTAAGTGCAAATAGGTTAAAAATTCGCTCATCTCTCCCCCCACAGTAGTTTACCATAATTCAATTTGCGAAAGGTTTGCAGCCACGGTTTTCCTTCGGTATTGGGTAGGAGATGGTCAATGGTCGGGAATATCTCAGCCGTAGCCGGAGAGTTGCTATCAAATAGATACACCGTCCCCGGTGGGGCGAAGGCATATTGCGGTTGCAGGGCGAAGGTTTTTTCTGTTTTGGTTTCAACTACTCCGTTTTTGGTGCGGGTTTTCTGCCTCTGTTGATGACCAATTCCCCCCCACATCAATGGGCGATCGCCTACACAACCCCGCAAACAGTCCCGCCATAAATCTGGGTAAAGTCCATAGATAAGTTTCTGGGAAGTTTCCGCCAGTCCAGGAGTTAATAAATAAGCAAACATCCCCGGTTTGGGAGTGTCCGGTTTGGGATGTTTCCACAGCGATCGTAATTCTTCCAGTAGGGTCTGATTTTCAATTAAAGAGACTCTCACCCGGTGTCCTTTTCCTCCTAAACGCACTACAAAAGAAGATTTTTGCTCTCCCTCTAATTTCACCCCCGCCACCAAACTCCACCCTGGTTTTAAGCGGGTTGCTACCTCCACAAAAAAGCCATCGGAGTCCTTTACCTGTCGTGTTCCCGTCTGAATATGGGTATGAGGTAGCACCTGCACTCCCCAAGGATCTGAGCAAAAATCATCGGGGGTAAAATTGCGATCGCCTTCCAGATATTTCCGCAAAGCCTGCCCTTTCATCCAGGGTGGGGGAGACCCACAAATATACTCGCCCTTTTTTAACTGAGGGGGAACCATCGGAGACAACCAACCACTTTGACTATAGCAGATAAATTCCCAGGAATCAAGGGTATCAGCGGGAATTAATCTAGTCAAACTCTCCCAACTATTATCATGGTTTAAGTCCAGGTTCAAATCTTGGGAATTATCCGATTTTTCCCCGGCTTGCACCGTCAGCAAATCTTGAGGAGTCCGCAGCCAGAGAGTCCGGTTTTCATCCAACAAAAACGGCCCCAAAAATTCGGGATTAATTTGATGTTTAGTCCTGGGCGATCGTAAAGCCTGAAACACCACACTAGGTAAAGGGGGGAACTGTCCTTTAGCCATCGCCCCTTCCCCCGGTCTGAAAGGTTTAGCTTCTCGAAATAGTAGCACATCAAGGGGGGTAATAATATACCAATCCATCATTAAATATCCTCCTTCCTACCCTGCCATTCTTGCCGTTGTTGCATTTTATCCAACCAAAACGCCGAGAAACGCAACAGATAACTGAGAGATTTTAAATCAATTCCTAGGGGTAATTCCCCCTGGTTGTCTAGTTGAGAATTTTCCTGCCATTGCGCCTTTAAATATCCCGCCCAATTTTCCCAATCTTCTAGCCACCGGATTAAACCATCTCGATTAGTTTCAATCGCTTCTACTTCCTCACGGCGTTGAGAAATTGCCCAAGCTGCTTTGGCGATTAAATTAGAATTGGGAGTTAACGAAGCGTGAAGTGGTAACTCTTCCGCTAATCGATAAAGTAGGGAACTTAATATTTGGGGTTGATCAGTGTTTATCCACTGTCGCCAACTCTCCAATAACTCACCTTTTAGTAACGCTTCTAAACAATTACCAGAACTGTACATAACCCGGAAACACAGCCCACTTTTAGGCGGAATATATCCCGGTTCATCAGGCTTAATTCCCGGTGTCCCCAACATTTTTTTTGCCTGTTTTTCCGCCTCCCATAATCCTGATAAAGCGATCGGGAGCGGGACGCTTTTATGAGCTATAACAATTCCAAAACTCATAGTTGCATTTTCTCCCATTGTAAATAATGGTCGATTGGGCAATCCTTGAAAATCATGATTTTGAGATATCGGCATCCAGTAACCCCCCCGGCTTTCAAACCTCAAATCTGCCTCTCCTAACTGAGGTTTATAAGGGTCTTCAGCACCACACCAAGCCGCCCTCAAAGACAGCAGATAATCCGGCAAATCTTCCAGGGGTAGTAAAGCCATGACATCATCCCCCCCACTATAGACTACCTTACCACAAAACCGCTTTTCAGTAATCAAAGGAACCAGGCGATTAGAGAAATCCAGCAGAGCCCTATTAAGACCGATATGGGTAGCTGGTCCCATCCGTTTTCTGGTAGCCAACAAAGCCTCATCATCATCTCGAAAAGCCCTAATAAACTGTTCTAGCTTCCGATTATATTCCTCATCATTTAGATGCAAATAGCCCTCCCGTTGCATAAATCCATGAGGTTCAGTTTCAGTTAAATACTGCTGATAAGGATGTAGTTTTTTCCCCGAAACATATTTTCCCATCCCGTCTCCATCTCCTAATACAATTACCCACCAATCACTCGGAGAACCATCGCCAAATTTTGTCTGAATATGGGCGGCTTCCACTAGGGGACGCAAACGGCGAATTTCATCAGAATTTAAGCCCATGTCATCAGCCAGCCATTTACTCGAAAACATGATACCATTATAATTCTTCCCACCTAGATAATTAGGATTAATACAACTATCCGTTTTAGGAATATTAGTAAGGCGACCACGGCTGAGGGCTAAAAATCTTTGATATTCCTTGCTAGAATTGCCAAAATCTTGTTGAATTTGATGCTGTAAATATCGCCAATATTGAGTTAATTTGCCCTGATTACTATGTAGCTGCCAATCCTCATAAGCAAACCGTGCATAAGCTATACAACTGAGGTTAGGAAATCGAATAAATTCGCTATAATCAATTTCGGCATCATTCTCATTTTCTAAATCCCTAAAATTAATCCCCAACGACTCACCCACACCCCCATAAACCCAAGCCATGCGTTTAGTCATTTCTATCGCATTGAGCATTTCTGAACCATTAAACAATCCCGGATATACCTTAGCAATTAACCGCCAAAATAGTCTCATAGACTCAACAGGTAAACCGTATCCTTCCCGAAAATTTCCATGATATCGAAATTGAGGATGCAGGGCGCTGAGTTGACCAGATAGACTAGAACGTAATCCTGGGGAAACAGGAATAGACCAAGTTCTAGTATTTTTAATCCCTTGCATTGCTTGGGCGCATCTAGCTTGAATTGACCCCCACCATGTGCCATTATTTAGACTGCGATAAATAATGGTTTCCGCCACTGTAGGAGGTGCATTTTTTTCATGATTACCCGCTAATTCTTGTTGAGATTGAATCCAGTTATCATCAAACTCTTCTTGGTTATTTTTATCAATAATTAATGGCGTATTGGGGTCTCCCAAAGGAACCGCTGTCCAATAAGTTTGCCAGGTATTATTAATTTGATTTTCCCAAAGATTACGCCATTCCCAACAGCTTTTTTTCTGCCATTTTTCCAGATCATGTTCGTGGGATTCGCGGTCGGAACCCTCAGCCGCAAATTCCTTCAGTATCTGCTCAATTGTGTCTTGATTAGCTGGATTTTTAAGAAATTCTATAATGCGATCGCGTAGACCAATTTCTAATTGTTTAATTGGATGGTTAGTTATGCCTTCTCTCACATTATCAGCAATATTAATCCACTCTTGTCGGAGTTTTTGGCACAATGTATTCCCGACTTCCTTGGCTGTGGCGGCACTGTTAAATAACATAGCGATCGTATTCGGAAATCCAGCAGTTGCTAAGGAGGTACTTAAATTGAGGTTATAGCGTTCTAGGGGGTCATAACCATCAATATCTATCAGTTTGAAAGTCTCACTAAATGCCGGATATTTTTTTAACAGAAACGCATCGATAATTTCCTGACCCCACAAAGAAGGGGTAATCACTATATCTGCGCCGTAGTTTTCCGCTACAAACCAGCAAAGTTTAGCACTCAGATAATGTAATAAATATGACCCCGACCAGAAATCCAAGAATTTGCGAGAGGCTTTGATAAAGTCCTGAATTGGAGAGAATGTGAATAGTAACAAGTGGGGATATTCATTACTGGGATTTTGGGCTTCAATGGTGCTGGCTAATGCTGATACTGTGGCTCGATAGCTATGAACTGGGCAGTCTGGTAAAATACTATGTTGGGGATAAAGTAAAGCATCGGGGTATTGTTGTCTTTGGAGTTCCGGTTCAAATCGCCACAACCACCAAAATACTGTTTGGGGGTCCGGTTCATTTTTCAGCCAATCAGGAATAGCTATTGTTATGTGATTTGGCGGTTCAATTAACCTGGCTTGACCACTAATGGGATGCTTGATAATTGTGGGGGAGTCCCTAATTCGGTCGATTTCTAGGTTAATCCGATCAGAAGAACTAGCGATCGCTTCTATCTCCCCTTGATGAGTTAACCACCATGATAATGCTGTCTGTCCTTCCTCTGTCTGCAAACAAACCAGATGATTACATAAGTCACTATTTCCTAGTAATGCGTAAATTTTACGATGAAAAATAGACATTATTTTGAGTCATATTAACCGATAATTGATAATTCTTAATTTTCCTGGGAAGCACGCAGTTGACCGCAGGCTGCATCAGCATCTAAACCGCGAGAATAGCGAACGCTGACTGCTACCCGTCGCTCTTCCAATTCCTTCACAAAACCCTGTATTTGTGAGGGACTAGGGCGTTGATAATCCACCTCATTAATGGGGTTATAGGGAATCAGATTAACATGACTTTGAAAGCCACGCATAAGGCTGGCTAATTCCGCCGCGTGGGTGGGTAAATCATTAACCCCAGCTAACATCACATATTCAAAACTTACCCGCCGTCCGGTCAATTTCACATAATCTCGACATTCAGAGATTAGCGCTTCTAGGGGATAGGTTTTGGCGCTGGGAATCAGTTGTTCTCGGAGAGTTTGATTAGAAGCGTGTAAACTAACAGCCAGGGTAATTTGTAGCTGATATTCGGCTAATTGGCGGATACGGTTGGGAATGCCTACAGTGGAAAGGGTAATCATTCGCTGTCCGATACCAATATCTCTATTTAAGCAGGTAATAGCAGCGATCGCATTTTGAGTATTCAGTAAAGGTTCCCCCATACCCATAAAGACAATATGGCTGACACGGCGTTGGAAATCTTCCTGAACCGTCAGCACTTGATCTACAATTTCATGGGTTTCTAAGTTGCGGAAGAACCCCCCCTTTCCGGTAGCGCAAAAATCGCAAGCCATGGGACACCCCACCTGAGAAGAAACACAAACCGTTAAGCGGTCATGGGTAGGAATCCCGACAGTTTCAATAATTTGACCATCGGATAATTTCAGCAGATATTTAATTGTACCATCACTAGCAACCGCGCGATAATGAATAGTTGAACGACCAACGGGTATGGTCGCTAATTGCGATCGCCACTGTTTCGGAAACACAGTGATTTCCTCCAGGGATTTAGCCCCTTTCTGATAAATCCACTGATATAATTGCTTTCCCCGATAAGCTGGTTGTCCCTGTTGCTGAACCCAATCAGTAAGTTCAGGTAAAGATGTCCCCAGTAAAGGTTTAAAAGCTGGTTCAACTGCGATCATATAGCTACCCTGTGCTTTTGTAGATTAATCCGCTGATTGTGGCTTTTTCGATAACAGAAATCCCCGTAACTGATTGAGATTAACCGTTTGTCCCCAATTGAGAGGTAACACAGAAACACCTTCTAGGCGCGACTGTACCCAACCCTCTCCCCAATACCATTCATGAAAGCCATCAATCCCCCCACTGAGGAGAAACCGCAAACAGTTAGACTCAGCCACATCAACATAGTGTTCGATTGTCACCGGACCCAGTGAACTGGTGAACTTGAGACCCATATTAAACTGTTGGGGGAGTCCCGGGGAAAATTGCACAGGCCACAACCACTGTTGAACTTGGTGGGGATACAACAGACTTTCGCGAATAGTCGCCTCAGAGGCATCTACCTCAATCCTTAGACTGCTTTTTTGAAAACTACCCAGCATAAGTCACCATGATCAAACCAGTTAGCGATCGCACTTGTCGGATCACAACCACTCCTAATTATAGCAGTCAGCGATCGTTCTAGTAACCTGTAGGGTGCATCTCAAATCTACAACAAAACCGACAGACCCCACACCTAGTAGCTTGTATGGTGCGTGATCATAAGTAAACCCGCTTCGCCCCTCTAACTATCAGGGAACAGGGGGGCAGGCGGGAACTAAATGGATAATGGATTGCAGACCATTATAGGCTGTAAATTGTAAATTGTAAATTGTCAATCATCAATCATCAATTTTCCAGGAACTATGGCTGATCAACTGATACGTGCTACAGCAGCCGACGGCGGTATTCGCGCCGTGGGGGTAATTACCACTCGTCTAACCGAGGAAGCGAGAAAACGGCATAAACTGTCATATGTAGCCACAGCAGCCCTAGGACGGACAATAGCAGGGGGTCTGTTGCTGGTTTCTAGCATGAAGCGTCCCGAATCACGGATCAATATTCAAATTCAAGGGGACGGACCTTTAGGGGGCATTGTAGTCGATGCGGGGCTAGATGGCACTGTGCGGGGTTATGTTGGGAACCCAGAAATTGAGTTAGTCCCTAATGCTGATGACAAACTAGACGTTGGCAGGGCAGTGGGTAAAAACGGGTATGTTTACATAGTGCGGGATGTTGGCTATGGTTATCCTTACTCGAGTACCGTTCAACTGGTGTCAGGAGAAATCGGTGACGACCTGACCCATTATCTGGTATCATCAGAACAAACCCCGTCGGCTTTAGTCTTAGGCGTGTTTGTGGATAAAGAAGGGGTACAAGCGGCCGGGGGGCTGTTATTACAGATTCTCCCCAAAGCCGCCACTGATTTAGCACTGATAGAGTTATTAGAATCGAGAATCGGTGCTTTATCTGGTTTTACCCCTCTGTTGCGCGCCAGTCAAACCCTACCCAATATTTTTGAGCAATTGCTAGGAGATTTGGGGTTAAATATTCTACCGGAAACCCAATTGCTACAGTTTCATTGTGGCTGTTCTTTTGAACGGGTTTTAGGTGGTCTCAAGATGTTTGGACAAGCTGAACTGCGAGATATGATTCAAAAGGATAGCGGCGCAGAGGCTAAATGTGAATTTTGTGGCCAGACTTATCACGCCACCAAGGAAAATCTGCATGAGTTGATCCGAGACTTGAATCAGGATGAGGATCAGTTGTCCGAAAAGATTGGCAAGGTTTTCTAGAAAACTTCCCTAGGGGATTGGAAGCGAAGGCTAAAATAATTCCCTAGGTGGGGTGATTGCGATCGCTTTCCTAACAGTGCTATAAGAATCAAGCAGCACCTTACTTTTTCCCCGTGGATAGTTGGTAGGGGGTGAATGCAGCGTGAGGATGGCTTAACCTATGATTGACAGGAAACCGAAACAAAACCGTTGGCTAGAATTGCGTTCCCCAAAAGTGGCGACACCACCACCCGCAATATCTAACAGAGTAGGGTCGCCGCCAAAATTGGTGCGGGGAAGTTCTGAGTCCATACAGCCAGAACGTAAAAGCCGTAAAGAACGGTTAAAAGAACTGCGGATGCTGCTAGAATCGGAAAGCATGAATCAGCCACCCTCACCACCGCCAGAACCGGAAGTCGTGAAGCCAGAGCCTACTGTATCATCAGCTTTGGTGACAGTGGTTCCCCCAACTGTTGAACCGGAAACGCCTTCACCAAAGAGAAATAACCCCATTATGGCATCTCTACCTGTGTTGGGGTTGCTGTTGGTGTTGGCGACTCCCCCAGGGGTGGCTTATGTGGCTAGTACGTTACTGTTGCGATCGCCTTCTTTACCTAACTGTCCTAAGATTTTTTGGCCTCTGGCTTCTGCCTCTCTGCGTCTGTACTGTGCTGAAATGGCTGCCAGTAAGAAAACTTTAGATGATTTCCTCCTCGCCTTTGAGTTGGTTAGTGTCCTGTCAGAAGACCATCCCCTCCGCCCGGAAATTAACCGCCACATTGACCAATGGTCGATGGGTATTCTGAATTTGGCAGAGTCTAAGTTTCAAGCTGGGGAATTATCGGAGGCAATTCGGATAGCGAAAAAGACTCCCCCGCAAACTTCAGCATCAGCTACTGTAGAACAGCAGATTAAACAGTGGCAAGAAATTTGGAAAAGGGCTGAGGGTATTTACCGCAAGGTTGAAGATTTGATGCGCCAAGAAGACTTGAATGTGGCATTTAGGGAAGCTACCCAGTTATTGAATGTGGGGAATAATTACTGGGAAACGGTGCGGTATCAGAAATTAACCGATTTACTACATATCGCTAGGGAAGATAGTCAGAAATTGGCGGAAGCCCGAAGTTTAGCGAATCAAGGGGGGGTTAATAACCTATTACTGGCAATTAAAAAGCTAGAGGAAATTTCTGATGATAGCTATTTGCAAGATCAGGCGAAAAAAGAAGTTTCGGCTTTGAGTAAATCGATGATGACTATAGCCGAAGATATCCTGAATCAGGGTCAATGGCAAGAAGCGATCGCTACGGTTAATAAAATTCCCAGCAGTGCTAACCTGACTGAGGAAGTTAAGGATTTTATCGTTTTAGCCCGTGCCCATGTTCCGGCGCTCCTGGATACGCCAGAAGGACTCACAGATGCGATCGCTCAAGCAGGTACTATTGAACGTAATCGGCCGCTATACTGGAAGGCACAACAATATATTCGGGGCTGGCAGCAGGAAATTGCGGATCTGACAATTATGAATGAAGCCTCGCGATTAGCCCGTAGCCAAACTATACCGGATTTAAGGGCGGCGATCGCTAAATTGCAACTAATCCCGGTTTCTCATTCCCGTGGTAGTGAAGCTAGGAAAAATATTAGCCAATGGAATCAGAAAATTGAGGAAATCGAAGATCGGCCTAATTTGGATATGGCGGAAAAGTTGGCGAGTTTTGGAGATGTTGATTCTCTGAAGGCGGCGGTGGAAAGGGCTTCTCAAATTGGTCGCGGTAGGGCACTATATGATGAGGCTCAAGAAAGGATTAATGAGTGGCGTGTCAGAAGTGAGCGCCTAGAGTTTCAACCGGTTCTCGACCGCGCCCAAGAATTAGCCGCCCAGGGTGATTTTGCTAATGCTATTGCTGTGGCTGAACAAATTAGACCCGGTTTATTGATGTACGAACAAGCCCGGGCTGATATTAACCAATGGCGATCGCAATTACAAGATATCCAGAATTTACAAAATGCCGAAACTTCTGCCATTCCTGGCACTATAGATGGTTTAATTCGTGGCATTCAATTAGCCGACCGAGTTTCTCCTTCTGGTTCGTGGCGTTGGCGTGCAGATCAGCTCATTAATGATTGGAGTCAAACCTTATTTACTCGCGGATTAGATCAGGCGATTTATGATATACCTGGGGCTATAGAAACCCTAAAAATGATTCCCCCAGGTACTAGCGTTTATAATTCCGCTCAAGCTCAAATTTCCGATTGGCAATCTTGGTTAAACCCACCGACCCCAGTTCCCTATGAACAGCCCACTCCGACTAGGTCAGTATCTCCTACTATTGAATTTGATCAGCCACCAGATCTTAACAAACCAATTAGATCGGATAACTGAATTGATCACCCTCAACCACGCCTTTAAAAAATTCGCCCAAAAATTAACCACAATTGGGGTTGATTGACCTTATAATTGGGAGCAAAAGAACTACAGGCATGACCTACTGGGACAAACCATTACCCCATAAAATCCTAACCCCCGCCGAACTAC
The DNA here is from genome assembly GCF_032350395.1 of Limnospira sp. PMC 289.06. Taxonomy (NCBI): domain Bacteria; kingdom Bacillati; phylum Cyanobacteriota; class Cyanophyceae; order Oscillatoriales; family Sirenicapillariaceae; genus Limnospira; species Limnospira sp. PMC 289.06. Next base: position 4,955 of record NZ_JARPLC010000072.1, on the reverse strand, counting down.
TCCAGCTTTATGCTAGTGGTAAACGAGGGTTCATCGGCGTAGACCTACAAGAGGTAAACCTCGAAGGAGCCAATTTAAAAGAATTACTCCTCTGGCAGGCTAACCTCAAATCCATTAATCTCCGTCGCGCTAATCTTAGCAACACCCATCTATTTGCTAACCTCTGTCAAGCCAATTTGTCCGACACCGATTTAAGCAATGCTAAACTACTTTATTCTGACCTCAGAGAAGCCAATTTAACTAGGGCTAAATTGTTCAAAACCAATCTCAAAGGGGCAGATTTACGCGGTGCTAATTTCAGCTACGCTAAACTAGCATACGCTGACTTAACCGAAGCCGATTTACGCGGTGCCAACTTCTATAATTCGGTTCTATTTTCAGTCACCATAAATCGCGCTCATATTGAAGATGTTGATTGGAGTGAAACCACTTTAGTTAAAACCAATCTGCGAGATGCGCTATAATTAAATTAGCTTCTGTCTCTGTCTCTGTCTCTCCCCTAAGTAAGTGGGTCAGTTATGTTGGTAGCCGCTCACCATAGACCCCAAAACCTTCTAGTTAACACCTAAAACTTGTACATCACCTAACTCAGAAAACCTATATTTAATGAATATTGAACGGAATTGTTGTTGATATCTCTGTAAAGCTAAAATACTAGCTATAGTAGTTCCTCAGTAATTATGGCTTCCATTGCTCGCAAAAACCTCATCGAAGATATTCCCCGCTTCCTGGCGGCTCAGGCTGGGATTATGTTTGCGGTGAGTTTAGTTACCATTCAAAATGGCATTCTCAACGGATTTGTGCAATCCTCATCTCTGCTTATTGATAAATCTAGCGCCGATATTTGGATTACCTCCGAAGACATGGTGCATCTCAATCTCACCATGCCACTAGCCCTAGAACAACTCACCAAAGCCCAAAAAGTTCCGGGGGTAGAACTAGCAGAACCTCTAATTTTTCAAAGTGCGCGTTGGCGCGATCCGACTGGTCAAATTCAAGCTATTAATTTAGTCGGTTCTAACCCTGACGGTCAACTGTTTGCTCCCTGGAATATTATTGAGGGAGATTTGGAATCTCTCAAACAACCATATCGGGTAATAGTAGATGAGAGTAATTTAAACTCCCTACAGGTTAGCGGTGTAGGAGATACGGTTACTATTTCTGGCTTAGAAGCGAAGATTGTCGGATTAACCCAAGGTACTCAACCCATTGTTAATAGTATTTTCGTCTTTGCTTCCCTGAAAAATGCTAACGCCTATGTTACTGTACCTCTACAAACTCAGACCAGATGCACTTTTGAGAATGGCAATCTTAACTGTGTTAATGTTTTTGATGATTCTGGCGATCGCCAAACCCAAACCGATATTTCTCCTGAACCTAGACCCCTAACATTAACTGATCCAATTACTTATATTTTAGTGAAAGCGAAACCTAATCAAGACTTACAGCAACTACAAGCTGAATTAGAAGCGACTCTCCCTAATACACGCGCTTATACCAGACAAGAAATAGCCGAAAAAATCCAAGATTACTGGCAAAAACGCACCGGCGTAGGCTTCGTTTTGAGTTTGGGTGCTGTGGTCGGAATTTTGGTGGGTATGATTGTGGTAGCTCAAATTCTTTATGCTTCCGTTGCTGACCATATTAAAGAATTTGGTACTCTCAAGGCTATGGGCGCTCCCGATCGCCTGCTTTATTCTGTGATTTTAGAACAGGCTTTTTGGATGGCTGTTCTCGGCTATATCCCCGGAATGGCTCTCTGTTTGGGTGTGGCAAGTTGGGCTTCTGCTACCCAGGGTATTTTGATTTTGATTACTCCGGCTTCTGCTGTAGGGGTGTTTTTCTTGACTTTAGTAATGTGTGGAGGTTCGGCTTTCTTTGCTATCCAAAAAGTCACTCGCGTAGACCCGGCGATCGTCTTTAAGGCTTGAAAATTTCTCTATAAAAAGGTTGACAGATACAAGAAAATTATGCTATTTTGGCAAGGAATCCGCTTTCTCAATATCAAGTAGCGATCGCATTTCCGGTAACTCAAAGAAACCGGGTTTCTAGTTAGGCGATCGCATTTTGGGAAGAAGAAGGCGATCGCTCCAAGATTTGTTAAAGTTTAGGTATAATTATAATTAATGTTCCTGGTTGATTCACGGCTAATGCAAAAAACTCGACAGTTAACTGCAATTATTGAGAGAGAAGGCGACGGATATTTTTCTTTGTGTCCCGAACTCGATCTGGCGAGTCAAGGTGACACGGTGGAAGAAGCGCGATCGAATTTAATGGAAGCGATCGAACTTTTTTTAGAGATGGCTGATGCTTCGGAAATTGAACGTCGTTTAAATAATAATGAGGTTTTCGTTGAGTCGATGGAGATTACAGTTGGGTAAGTTGAGGGTTTTATCGGCGAAGGAAGTGTGCATAATTTTAGAAGAACAGGGTTTCATCGAGGTGAGGGTGCGTGGCAGCCATATTATCATGCAACGGCGCGAAGCCGAATCAACAATAACCATTCCCGTTCCCAATTATAAAGAATTAAAAATCGGAACTTTGTGATCGATTATTCGACAGTCCGGTTTGTCTCGTTCTTTATTTGAGATTGATGAATGAACCGGACGTTATATAAGAAGCCTGGTTGATAAATTGTGCGATCGCATTTCCGGTAACTCAAAGAAACCGGGTTTCTAGTTAGGCGATCGCATTTTGGGAAGAAGAAGGCGATCGCCCCAAGATTTGTTAAACTATTAGGTATAATCAATGTTCCCAGTTCATTTGGCGATCGAGGATGATATCTCATGCAAATTAAGGGAATCAAAAAAGGTCGAACTATCGAAATATTTGAAGATATAGACATTCCCGATGGTCAAGAAATCAGCTTATCAATTGAGGCGGGGGGAGGTTTTTGGCAACGTCTCCAGCATTTTAGACAAGAACTTGAGTCTGAGGAAATTTGGATCGAACCAGATGTTTTTGAGGGGGTGCGGGATTCATCGCCGGGTCGAGAAGTGACTTTATGAGTTTACGATTTTTATTGGATACTAATATCCTCTCGGAACCGACACGCCAAAATCCGCATCCCAATGTGATGGCAATGCTGGAACAACACGAACTAGAAGTAGCCACATCAACGACTGTGTGGCAGGAACTTCTTTTTGGATGTTCGCGCCTTCCGGATTCTCAGAGACGGAGATTTTTAGAAAGGTATTTGAATCAGATCGTTCGTCCGACTATTCCAATTCTGCCTTATGATGTGGAGGCGGCAACTTGGCACGGAATTGAAAGAGCCAGATTGACGAGTATTGGAAAGACACCTTCTTTCCCGGACGGTCAAATTGCTGCTGTGGCGAAAGTCAACAATTTAATTGTGGTGACCAACAATGTATCAGATTATCGAAATTTTTTAGATCTGGCAGTGGAAAACTGGTTTGAATAAAAGAGCGATCGCATTCCCGGTGACTCAAAGAAACCCAGTTTCTAGTTAGGCGATCGCATTTTGGGAAGAAGAAGGCGATCGACTTAGTTATGCTGGGCTTGGCTAATCAAAACGGTCTCACTGAAATTTCTCGGAAACTAGCAGAAAATCTGTCGGAATGTGACTATTTAAAAGCACTACAATCTCTGAGAAGACGCAGTTTAATTGAAACTAAAATCGAAAATTCTGTCTCGGTTTTGAAACTGGAACCCCCAATTCAGGAATATTTTAAAACCGTGGGGGTCAGCACTGCAAGTTTTACCCTTAATTAGTCTGAGAATTAGCCGCCGCTGGGTAATGGTCGTTATAGCGTTCCTGATTAAAGAAATACAACGTGCGGATAGGATAGGGGATATTAATATCAGCTTCATCACAAGCCTGTTTAAGTGCTATCATAACCTGGGTTGTCACCCGTCGCACCTGTTTCCGTTCTGGGAAAGTCCAATAGCGAATCATGAGGTCAATAGAACTGTCTCCAAAACCCACTACATCGACTTCTACTTCTGGTTCGGACAAAACACCCTCGACGGTTTTGGTGGCGTTTAATAGAGTTTCTACAGCCATTGGTAAGGGGGTATTATAGTCTACTCCAATGGCTAAATCAGTGCGACGATGACTTTCGGCTGTCTTGACCTGTACGGGACTGGTAAACAGTATGGAGTTAGGAATTACGACCCTTTCCCCATGATAAGTTAGCATTTGGGTAGACCGAATAGAAATATTTTCGATAGTCCCTTCATAATCATCTACGACTATCTGATCACCAATTTGGAAAGGTTCTTGTAACAGTAATAAAATCCCGGCTAAGAAATTTTTAAAGATATCCTGAAAAGCAAAACCAATGGCTACAGAACTAAGTCCTAATAAACCTATAATATCGCCTAAACGCAGGTCAGGAAAGGCAATTACACAGGCGATAATTACGCCTCCCACCCAAGTTAATACATAACCTGTGTGAATGAGAAGAACTTGTAAAGATTTACTGCGGACAAATCTCGGTGCTGTGGATTGTAAAAATTGTCGGACAAACTTGGATAAAAACCGAGTCATTAACAATACGATTATTGCAAAAATTAAGGCTGGAATTACTTGGATAGCTGAACCTACTAAACTTAATAGGCTAGACTGAATTTCTTGGACTAAGGCATTCATAAAGATTGAGTAGTAATAGGATTGATCCAGATTTTCAACAGGGGCATAATTGCTGTTAGCTGAATATGTGAGCTAATAGCTAAAAACCTATAATATGATAACTTTTTGGGTGGGATTTTGGCTTCTACCCGCAGATAGATACAGCGGCCAGGAGTGACGGCGGCAATTATTCCGTGTAATTAATAATTGATAATTAATAATTGATAATTGTAGGGGCGGGTTCTGGAGTTAATTAGACTTGTCACCAGTTAACCTGATCAACCCGCCCCAGAAACCAAGCGATCGCTGGAGTTAATTAGACTTAGCAGCAGTCAAGCTGATCAACCCGCCGCCGAAACCA
>NZ_JARPLC010000071.1:18399-26683 GCF_032350395.1 Limnospira sp. PMC 289.06 | reverse complement strand
TCAAAACATCAGTTTTGTTAGATGCAGTTCCCGTTGAATCAGGAAGCCCCATCCTCTAGGGCGGCAGGGTGGGGTAGTTCACTATATCCTTATACGCTGGGTTAAACACGGAAGCAGAGACAATTTTTTTGGCGAAATTATGCTTCGACAACCGACTACTGACAAGAGGCAACCGAACGATGGCAGAAACTTATTTACTAGATAAACTTAAATCTGTTGAGCAAACCTTTCAAGAGCTAACTCTGAGATTAGCGGATCCTGAGATTGCGACAGATCCTGACGAATTTCAACGGGTAGCTAAAACTAGATCTTCCCTAGAAGATGTGGTTAATGCCTACCAGGAGTGGAAAACAACTCAGACGGAGTTGGCGGGGGCTAAACAAATCCTCCGAGAGACAGGGAATGATCCTGAACTCAAGGAAATGAAAGAAATGGCAGCTTTGGAGGTGGAAGAACTAACTACAAAGTTGCAAGAGTTGGAAACACGGCTGAAAATTCTCCTGCTGCCCCAAGATCCTAATGATGATAAAAATATCATGTTAGAGATTAGGGCAGGTACTGGCGGGGATGAGGCAAGTATTTGGGCGGGGGATTTGGTGCGGATGTATTCCCGCTATGCTGAAACTAAGGGTTGGCGGGTAAGGCTACTGAGTGAGTCCCTGGCTGATATGGGGGGATTTAAAGAGGCGATTCTGGAAATTCAAGGCGATCGCGTTTATAGTCAGCTTAAATTTGAAGCGGGAGTTCATCGAGTCCAGCGAGTGCCAGTAACGGAAGCAGGGGGGCGGGTTCATACTTCGACGGCAACGGTGGCAATAATGCCAGAAGTTGATGATGTGGAAGTGCAAATTGACGCTAAAGATATTGAGATGACCACGGCTAGATCGGGAGGTGCAGGGGGTCAGAACGTAAACAAGGTGGAAACGGCAGTTGATTTGTTCCACAAACCGACGGGTATTCGGGTATTCTGTACGGAAGAACGCAGTCAGCTAAAAAACCGGGAACGGGCTATGCAGATTTTGCGGGCTAAGTTATACGAGGCTAAACTGCGGGAACAACAGGATGCTGTGACTTCTATGCGGCGATCGCAGGTGGGGACAGGTTCGAGGTCGGAAAAAATCCGCACCTATAACTATAAGGATAATCGGGTGACAGACCATCGTCTAGGTCATAATTTTTCCCTAGCCCCAGTATTGGAAGGGGGAATAGGAGATTTGATCCAAGCGTGCGTGATTCAGGACCAACAGGAACGATTGGCACAATTAGCAGAATCAACTACTCCTGCATCTGTATAATAATAGCGATCGCTCTTTTGTAACCAAAGATCAACTATGATTGGGGAAAATAAACCGGGTTGATGTGAGAATTTTTCGTTCCTCATCAAAGATTTAACCAAGGAACCCGGTTTCTAGTCGGGGGGGGTTCTGCGATCGTGTTACGGGAAACAGAGCTGAGTGGAAAAACAGCACCATTACTCCCGAGATAGCAAACAGTGCAAGTGCAGTCTGATGTTGAGAAATGGGTAAAAACAAACTCAAACTGATGGTAGTTGATGACGAACCCGATAACCTCGATTTGCTGTATCGGATATTTCGCCGTGAATTTCAGGTATTTCGAGTAGATAGCCCAACGGAGGCTTTACAATTACTGGAAACTGAAGGGGAAATGGCGATCATAATTTCGGATCAGAGTATGCCAGAAATGACCGGACTTGAGTTTCTCAGTAAAACTGTGGCCCTTTTTCCAGACACAATTAGGATTTTGCTGAGTGGATACTCCCCAGAAACTCTAGAAGCGTCCGGCGAAAATTTAGAGGCGGCGCAATTGTTTCAGTGCATTACTAAGCCCTGGGACCCGACAGTGTTCGAGGCTACCATTAAAGATGCTAAAGCAGTTTACCAGCAGCGACAAGGTGCAGAAAATTCGTCAACAACCAACCCCTAATTTGATAACCTTTAGCCATAACTCCAGAAATGGTTGATTTTTGTTAAGATCGAATGCGGGTATGTGATTTTTGGCTTTGATGGCAGTGTAGGAAGATATTGCATAATCTTCCTAGGAAACGGATCTAATGGAGAAACCGCCGCCCGTACACGGTTGTCAGTTAGTTTCCCCTGTCAAGATTTCCTGGCCCCACTGTTTAACATATTTTCGTCCTAGGAGACTGTTGATGCTGCGACTAGAACATATTAGCAAAATCTATCCCACAGGTACTATTCTTAAAGATATTAACTGGGAAGTTAAACCAGGCGATCGCATTGGTTTAGTGGGGGTAAATGGGGCGGGAAAGTCTACCCAACTGAAAATTATAGCCGGAGAAATTGAACCCACATCGGGGGAAGTTATTAAGCCATCAAGTCTACATATCGCCTATTTAACCCAGGAATTTGAAGTTGATCCGGCGCGCACCGTCCGAGAAGAGTTTTGGACGGTTTTTGGTGAGGCTAACGACACCCATGCAGCTTATGGAGAAGTTCAGCGAGAGATGGAAACGGCTGATCCGGATCGCCTCGATGAGTTAATTCATAAGTTGGATAAACTCCAACGTAAATTTGAATCCCTTGATGGCTACGGCTTAGAAGCTAAAATTGAGAAGATTTTACCGGAAATGGGGTTTGACTCGGAAGATGGCGATCGCTTAGTTAGCGCCTTTAGTGGTGGCTGGCAAATGCGTATGAGTTTAGGTAAAATTCTTCTGCAAGAACCAGATTTACTGCTACTGGACGAACCGACAAACCACCTCGACCTAGAAACTATCGAATGGCTAGAAATTTACCTCAAGGGTTTAACTACCCCGATGGTAATTGTTTCCCATGACCGGGAGTTTTTAGACCGTCTCTGTACTCAAATTGTGGAAACTGAACGGGGAGTTTCTCGGACTTATTTAGGGAATTATTCCGCTTATTTGCTACAAAAGGCTGAGGCTGAGGCAGCTCAATTAAGTGCCTATGAACGCCAGCAAAAGGAACTCGAAAAACAACAGGAATTTGTAGAAAGATTTAGGGCGAGTGCGACCCGTAGCACCCAAGCTAAAAGTCGCGAAAAACAGTTAGATAAAATCGAAAAAATTGAGGCTCCTACAGCTTCTTTAAAAACGCTGAAATTCCACTTCCCACCGGCTCCTCGTAGTGGTCGGGATGTGGTGAATATTAAAGATTTGGTGCATACCTATGATGATAAAATTCTCTTTTTGGGGGCGGAATTGCTGATTGAGAGAGGCGATCGCATAGCTTTTCTGGGTCCTAATGGTTGCGGTAAATCTACCTTACTTCGCATGATTATGGGGTTGGAAACCCCCAGCGAAGGAACTGTATCCCTAGGAAAACATAATGTGATTCCGGGTTACTTTGAACAAAATCAAGCGGAAGCCTTAGACTTGAGTAAAACAGTTATGGAAACTATCCATGATGAGGTTCCGGACTGGAAAAATGAGGAAGTCCGCACCCTCCTCGGTCGGTTTTTGTTTAGTGGTGAAACTGTATTTAAAAAAGTTGGTTCTTTGAGTGGTGGTGAAAAGGCGCGGCTGGCTTTGGCTAAAATGTTGCTGCAACCGGTGAATTTGTTGATTTTGGATGAACCAACTAATCACTTGGATATTCCGGCTAAGGAAATGATGGAATCAGCTTTACAGGAGTATGAGGGAACGGTTTTGCTGGTCTCCCATGACCGTTACTTTATTTCTCAGGTGGCTAACAAAATTGTGGAAATTCGTGATGGTGAGTTTCGGGTTTATCTGGGAGATTATCACTATTATTTAGATAAGTTGGCTGAGGAAAAAGAACAGGAACGAGAAGCTAAATTAGCAGCCGAAAAAGCCGCGAAAAAGGCGGCTAAGGCGGCTAAGAAAAAGGCAGGGGCTAAAGGTAGATAGTTACTGAGTCAACAATTCCCCCTAGACACATTTAGGGGGATATACAACTGGGCTTTCGGGTGTTTATTAATTGAGTGGTGAGTAGGGGCTAAATTATGCGATCGCTCTATTAGGGTTCCTCCCTTGATTACAACTGAGGTTAAGTTATGTTAAAGTTGGTTTGTCGTAGTGATGTTTAACCTGGTAGCGATCGCATCTGATCTTACACTTCCTTTAGACTCCAAGGGGGTGCAACTAGACTGCTAATTTTATCAGCAACCATCAGTGTGTCGTAACTATCGCCATCAATTGTAAACAAAATTCCATCCACCAGTGGCTTAGGCGAATAGTCCCGCAATAATTGAAATAAACAGGGTGAAACTTTCTGAATTTCCAGTTTCAGTGTTTTCATGTCGTTGCCTCACTTGATAGTTTAATGAGCCATTAATATCTATTATAATTGATCCCTATGGTTTTGGGGGATTTTGGGGAAAGTATTAGTAATACTCAATTGGGGTATCTAAATCAGCCAATAAATTAATCATATAATTAGCTAAAACCACAGCGTTCATGGTATAATAGCGTTTTCGCCTCATCACCAATTTACTATTTCAGAAAACTGTGAAAAAAGTGTGAAAAGCGACAGAATTTAATATTACCCTTGGGTGGTGGACTTGGTATTTATCAGATACAACTGGGCCGGAATTGGTAACAGAGCGATCGTAAAAGGAACTAAACTGGGTAAACTATAAGTATTCGGAGAAGTTGGGTGCGTTACAGGGCCACTAATGGATCACCTCTTAAATAGGGAATTCAGAGTAGAGTTAGGTAGCGCACCATTTTTATTAAACTAGACCCCTCGTGTCATGAATACTGTCTTACTGGTTGAAGACTCCCTCACCCAAAGAGAATGTCTGTCCTACCAATTAACCTGGAGTGGTTTGGAAGTCATCCCCGCCTCTGATGGCTTGGAGGCTTTAGATAAGTTACAGCAGGTCTGTCCAGATGTAATTTTGTTGGACGTGGTGATGCCTAAATTGGACGGCTACAAAACCTGTCGTCTGATTAAATCCAACCCTGACACTCAAAATATCCCAGTTATATTTTTAACGGGACAAGAACAGAATCTGGCTGTATATGAAGGCATTAAACACGCCGAAGCCTATGTCAGTAAACCCTGGCGAACTAAAGAACTTTTGCAGACCATTAAATGGGTGACAGTGGCTGCTAAATCTCAACCCACAGTTAATTCTGCTCAAGCCTGGTTTAACTATTTTTTCTTAATTGTCAAAATTATTGATGTCTGTTTTATCTCTAAAAGTCAACCCGATAAGTATGCACTGCAAATAATGAAACTTTATAAGTCAGCAATTCAAGCTCTTGAACACACGCTTATCTGCAATCCTAATTATCCTCAAGCCCGTCAATATTATCGGATAATTAATCATAGATATCAAATTTTTAAAAAAGAATTACAGGCAAATCATTCCTGCCAAATATGTCGCTATTTTTATGGTCAGGATGGCATCAATTGTGCTGTGCATCCTGGGGGTCCAGAATCTCAGATGTGTCCTGATTGGAAATTGTAGGGGCGTAAAATTTACCAGGATTTAATTAAAAAACCGAAACTTAGCCCCCAACAACTTTATAGATTTTCTGGGAGTTTTATTAGTTCCCTCATAGCTTGTTCAAGTTCGCTCATGAGAAACTTTTTGTCTTTGTCTATTTTAGCATAATAATCCGGCGGTGGCAACTCCGGCTGAAAATAAATTAATTTAATCCGATCTGGACTAATGCAAATCATCAAAACTTCTATCTCGGGTTTATATCCGTCGATAATTCCGAGGATTTCCTGTAATTTATTATCCGCATTTTTGTTGAGGAGTTCAATGGCTGATTTGGGACAAAAAACAAAGTGAGGAGTGGGCTTTAGGTCAATACCTAAAGTTCCCGGTTCGCTTTCTCCTTCCAGGTGAACCCCCCAAGCTAAGGCGGCGAGTTGTGGATGGTGATTTTCGACAAAGCGATCTAGTTGTTTTTGCCAGCCATTTTCGTCTACAGGGGTGGGGGTAATATTCATTAGACCAGAATTCCGTTAATTTCTCAATCTATTGTATATTTATTCGTCCTAGGAGGGTATCCTAAGTTTTAAGGAATTGATGGTCATAACTACACTGACAGTTGCGCTGTTGGTAAGAAATATTTAATCTAAAAAACCGTCAATAATTCCTGGTTCGATAACTCAACCGGAAAATTACGCTAACTAATTGTCCGGATATTAGGGGTGCAAGTTGAAAACAGAATTAAGCGCGATCGCTATTCTGTTTAGCCGTTGAAACTTACCCTTTTTGCACCCATGAGTTTTACTGCCTTTGAGTTTGAAAATTTTAGTTTTAATCCGGATCCTCAGTCAGATACTACGGGAATTTCCCCTGATCCGATTTCCACAGCCACTGGTATTCAGGCGCACAATTCCATAACTGTCTTAACTTTGGGTCAAGTTTCATCAGAACCCACTGAGAACTCCGATTTTATCCTCGGTACAGAATTCGATGATATCATCTTTGCTTTAGGGGGAGATGATACGGTCTATGGTTTAGATGGCGATGATATTATTGGCGGAAATGAAGGTAATGATTTCTTACATGGAAATCAGGGTAATGATACCCTCTATGGCGGTCAGGGGGATGATACGCTTAGAGGTGGAAAAGGCAATGATGTGCTATTTGGTGATCGTGGTGATGACCTGTTATTTGGCGATCGCGACCATGATACATTATTTGGAAATCAAGGTAATGATACTCTATATGGCGGTCAGGGTAATGATCTCCTTTATGGCGGTAAAGGGGATGACTTATTATTTGGCGATCGCGGAAATGATACACTAATTGGCGATGAAGGTTCTGATACTCTCACAGGTGGAGAAGGAAATAACTGGTTTTATATTGGTTTAAATACAGGAGGATTTACCCCTGCTAGAACCAATTTTATTATGGATTTTGATATTAATAAAGACTCGATTGGTTTATTACATGATCTCACTTTTGAATCTTTAAATATTTATCAGGGTTCCGGTGTATATGCTACAGATACAATTATTCAAGACCGCGCTACTAACGAATTTTTGGCGATTCTGAAAAATGTAAATAGCGATAGTTTTAAGGCTACTATCTTCCCTTCAGATGAAGCCACACCGACACCAGAACCCACACCAGAATCTACAGTTTTACCAACTCCGACACCGGAACCGACACCGGAACCGACACCCGCACCGACACCGGAACCGACACCCGCACCGACACCCGTACCCACACCCGTACCCACACCCGTACCCACACCGACTCCAGAGATAGATAGTGACCTGGGAATTGTAGGGTTTAGTATGGATGAAATCGAAGTTATTGAAAGTGCAGGAACTGTTATAATTACAGTAGAAAGAACGGGAAATATTGATGAGCCAGGAACTGTAGATTATGCGACGGTAGATAATACAGCGATCGCCGGAGAAGATTACATCGCTACTAGCGGCACGCTGATTTTTGCTTCCGGTCAGGATAGCAGACATATTACCCTTGAAGTTATCGATGACAATGAAGTAGAAGATACGGAGCAATTTCAGATAGTTCTCAGTAATCCTACTGGTGATTTAACTTTAGGCGATCGTGATACACTAACATTTAATATTATTGATAATGATATTCCTAATCCGGGTGTGTTCAATTTAGAGTTCACAGATATCGAAGTAGAAGATATTGGAACCGCCAGCATTACGGTAGAACGTACAGAAGGAAGTCATGGTGAAATTACCATAGATTTTGCTACCGCTGATGGTACTGCTATTGCTAACATTGATTACATACCCGTATCAGGAACCCTAACTTTTGCGCCGGGAGAAACCAGCCAAACCATTAGCGTTGAGATTATTAATAATAACGAAAGAGAAGGGGATAAAACCTTCACTTTAAGTTTAAATAATCCCGCTGATGACGCAACTTTAGGAAGTCAATCTACAGTTACATTTACTATCTTAGATCCTGATATTTCTAGACCCGAACCGGAACCGATTCCTGAACCGGAACCTGAACCGGAACCGGAACCGACTCCTGAACCGGAACCGACTCCTGAACCGGAACCGACTCCTGAACCGGAGCCGGAACCTGAACCGGAGCCGGAACCTGAACCGGAGCCGGAACCCGAACCGGAGCCGGAACCCGAACCGACTCCTGAACCGACTCCCGAACCGGAGCCGGAACCCGAACCTGAACCCGAACCTGAACCGGAATCGACTCCCGAACCTGAACCGGAACCGACTCCCGAACCGGAGCCGGAACCTGAACCTGAACCGACTCCCGAACCGGAACCGGAACCGACTCCCGAACCGGAGCCGGAACCGGAGCCAGAACCCGAACCGACTCCTGAACCGACTCCTGAACC
>NZ_JARPLC010000071.1:0-18390 GCF_032350395.1 Limnospira sp. PMC 289.06 | reverse complement strand
GACTCCTGAACCGACTCCTGAACCTGAACCCGAACCGACTCCTGAACCGGAGCCGACTCCTGAACCGACTCCTGAACCTGAACCCGAACCGACTCCTGAACCGACTCCTGAACCGACTCCTGAACCGGAACCCGAACCGGAGCCGGAACCCGAACCGACTCCTGAACCGACTCCTGAACCTGAACCCGAACCGACTCCTGAACCGGAGCCGGAACCTGAACCTGAACCCGAACCTGAACCCGAACCGACTCCTGAACCGGAGCCGACTCCTGAACCGGAGCCGGAACCTGAACCTGAACCGACTCCTGAACCGGAGCCGGAACCTGAACCTGAACCGACTCCTGAACCGGAGCCGGAACCTGAACCGGAGCCGGAACCCGAACCGACTCCCGAACCGGAGCCGGAACCCGAACCGGAGCCGGAACCCGAACCGGAACCGACTCCTGAACCTGAACCTGAGCCGGAGCCGGAACCTGAACCGGAACCTGAGCCGGAGCTTACAGTTGTAGGGTTTACTATGGAGGAAATAGAAGTTGTTGAAAGTGACGGTAATATTATAATTACAGTCGAAAGAACGGGAGACACAAGTAGTACAGTAACCGTAGATTATGCGACGGTAGATGATACAGCGATCGCCGGAGAGGATTACATAGCTAGTAGCGGAACCCTAATTTTTTCAGCAGGTGAAACCATCCAAAATATTGACATCCAGATTATCGATGATAATGAAGTAGAAGATACGGAACAATTTAGGATTGTGCTGAGTAATCCTACCGGTGGTTTAACTTTAGGCGATCGCGATTCAATAATCTTGAGTATTATTGATGACGATGTGGAGCCGTCAGTAATCGAATTTAGTGATGCCATTTTCAGTGTTAATGAAGATGGTACACCCATCTCCGAAATTACTGTAATAAGAAGTGGTGAAAGTCTTGGAGAAATTAGTGTTGATGTCATCCCCACTGATGGAACAGCTACCGCTGGGGAAGATTATATCAATAGTCCCATTACGGTGACTTTTGGGGATGGAGATACAACACCAAAAACCGTGACCATTCCTATTATTGATGATGACATCTTTGAACCGACAGAAACGGTGATTCTGAGTCTGAGTAACCTGACAGGAAGTGCGACGTTGGGAAGCCAAGAAAGCGCTACTCTCTTCATTGTTGATAATGACTCTACCAATAACCTGCAACTGGAAAGCGCAACTTATCTAGGAACACCTGGAAATGATAGTGCTAGTGCGGCGGTTATTTCTCCTGTAGATTCGGCTATTATCATTGCTGGAAACTTTGACGGTGTGGGTCAGATTAAACGCTTGGAGGATGGAAATACAGAGCCTTTATCAATTACCAACTTAGGGGGAAATGTTCGACATCTTGATGTAGACCGCGATAGTGGAGAAATAGTTGCTGTCGGTGATTTTGGGATTCGGGTTTATGATAGTACGGCTGCAAATATTTTGTGGTCAGACACGGGAATATTTGACCGAGTTTCGATTGCTAATAATGGTAATATTGCTACCCTAACTAATAGTAGCGATACGGTGACTCTGTGGAGTGCGACAGGAACCCAACTGGCTACTACTACCCTGACCGGAACTGATATCCGTCCCGCAGATATTGCTATTGACCCCAATGGCGATCGCATTTTTGTCACCGGATTTAATCAAGTAACTAGCAACTTACAAACCCCATTTTTACGCGCCTTTGATACCGGATTAAATCAACTCTGGAATACCTGGGATTATAGCGCCTCTGAAGTCACCGGACAGAATTTAGGTGCTGATACCCGTGGGGAACGGATTACCTTCGGACAAGATGGCGGACTCTATTTCCTCGGAAAAACTGATGGCGGAAATAACGTCTTTCAGCGGGATGGTCAAGACATCACCCAAAACCTATCAACTATGGTGAATGTTGATCAATTTAATAATTTTTCGGGTGCGGGTTCTGGGTCCTTTACTTTCCATGCTAAAATAGACCCCAATAATGGAGATATCGAACGCGGTCAATTTATTGTTACCCGCACTTCCACTGGTGCTAATAGTTTTAACCCTAACTCTATTACCGCTGATGAATTTGGACAGGTTTATATTGGTGGTGCTTCCGCATTCCAACTCCAAAATCGCGCTGATAAAACTATTAACGGTCAACCAGTAGGAAACTACACCCTAGGAGAAATGGCGGTTTTGGGACTTTCTCCAGATTATACAATCAGGAGATTCTGGAATCCACTAACCCAACCTGGTGACAATGGCTCAAGGGGAACTGTTAATGCTTTTACGGTTCGCAATGGTCAAGCTGTGATTTTTGGTACGGTTACTCAACCTGATGTTTTCACGACTTCCGCAGCTATTAACCCTAATGCTTTAGGTGGAAATGATACCTACTTAGCTACCTGGAGGGTTTAGTATAGATTAGGTGAAATTGGGCACAAATGAGGTGATGTCAGCACTATTAATTAATGGCTGACACCCTCATCATTCACCTGGCGAAACTATCCATAATATACCGATAATATAAGTTAGATGATATATTGACAAATTGCCTAAATTGTGGTACATTCGGCGTGTTGCTTGTCCTCCTGTTAAGTAAGTTGATGGAAAAAGCGATCGCATCTATAGTCAACAATTCCCCCATAGCCTAGGCTTGATATGGGGGGGGGTGAGCATCTCCCAGAGGGATATGGTTAGTACAATTATTAATTAATTTCCCGGTTGTCCCTTGCCTTTAGAGAATCGAGTTATAATCGAGTTTAGGCTGTAGAGTTTTGAGTATCTAAAGACTGATGGAAGATAAACTACTACGGGGATTAAAAGTACGATTAGCGGCAATTTTCTGATAATATTCACGCTCGATCGCAGTAAGTTCATCAGGTGGAACTACCAATAACTTGACAAACTGATCACCACGTCCGCCGCCCTTTGGTTTCGGCCAACCTTTCCCCTTAAGTCGGAGAGACTGTCCAGAGCGAAGCCCAGGGGGAATATTCATTTTCACCATACCATCAGGAGTAGGAACCTGAATAGAAGCTCCCAAAACCAACTCATCAGGAGTTACGGGAATTTCGCAGGTAAGATTATCGCCATCTAACTTAAAAAAACTGTGGGGTTGAATATCGACAATCAAATATAAATCTCCCCGTTGCTGGGTGTAGGGGTCAACCTGTCCTTGTCCCCGAATTCTAATCTTGCTTCCCGGTTTCACGCCAGGGGGAATCGAAACCTCACCACCGCTTATGCGGCGCTGAGTACCGTGGAAGGCTTCACTAAGAGTTAATGTTACCTTAGTCTCAAGATTAGAACCCGAATGAGAGGAAGAGGAAGAAGTAAAATCCTCAAATCCACCATAACCGGGTGATTTGGACTGATTGGTGCGATAGGAATAGCTACGACCGGCACCCCCAGGACTTCCCGGCGCGCGTCCTAATAGACTATTGATAAACTCATCAAAACTAGCAAACTGGCTAAAATCAAAGCCACCGACATCAGGATTATTAGCGCTATTAGTAGTTCCAGACCAACCGGAGTTTCCGGCTTGATGCCAATATTGACCAAAGCGATCGTACTTTTGGCGTTTTTCGGGGTCAGAGAGTACCTCATAAGCCTCATTAACCTCCTTAAAGCGGGTCTCCGCAGCCTTATTACCGGGATTCATATCTGGGTGATATTTACGAGCCAATCGGCGATAGGCTTTTTTAATCTCATCGGCGCTAGAATTTTTAGTTAAGCCGAGAACTGAATAGTAATCTTTATAATCTGTCGTCGGCATTATCTACTCTCCTACTGTTCTCATTTCGTGCTTTTGGGTGCGTCCGCACAATAACTTGAGTCTGAAAATCCAGTCTAATTCGATCCAGCCTAGCAGAGGATGCTAGGAAAAGCAGCATATTTATATATTTTGAATCTCAATGAGGCGATCGAAACCATCATTAAGGCTGGGAGGCGCGTCTGTAAGTTGGCGATACATTTGGAGAATCACCCCTTGAGGAACTTGGCGCGATCGCCTTTCATTGCGTGCTAGACAGACCTCTAGGGGAGTATTAACCCATAATCCCCCCACCGACTGAAAACCAAAGCCACGGACCTGAGCAATTAAATCTCGGCGGCGACGGCGTTGAGCATTAGTAGCATCATAAATAACATCAACCATATCAGCAACGGCCTGTTCAAGTTCCGCACAAATCTGAGCCCAGATCTGCAACCAAGGTCCTTGAACACTCTCATCACCAAATAAGCGCTGGCGAATTCTATCAGTGGAGACCCAGCGCTGAAAGCGCGAGCCTTGAGATAACCTTTCAGCAATAAAGGACTTCCCACTAGCAGGAAGCCCTATAATCAAGACAATTTTAGACATGGACTAGGGCAGATTGTTTATATGATAGGAAGGTTAAAATAGCCTCCTTTCCCTTAGTCAACCATAGAACTACCCAAAAGGTAAACCTAAATAATTGTCCCATCTTGAATCACGGCATTTTTCAAAATTACGGTTATTCCACCGCGAATGTAGAAGCCATCCTCTTCCCGTTCTGCTTCCTGAACATGGTCCTTGTTGATAATCTGGACATGGCGACCAATGCGAGCATTTTTATCGACAATAGCCCGGCGGATAGTAGTGTTGTTACCGATACCGATAGGAACGCTACCTTTTTCTAAACCATATTGACGTTCAGCAAAAGGTTGATAGAAATCTGACCCCATTAACATGGTGTCTTCAACGAGACTACCGGACTCGACACGAGAGCGCAACCCCAGCACAGAATGATCAATGCGACATTCCTTGAGAATGCAACCCTCAGCAATAATAGATTCAGTGATCTGACAGTCCAGCATCTTGGATGGTGGTAAGTAGCGGGAACGGGTATAAATAGGAGCGTTCTCGTCGTAGAAACTAAAAGCAGGTTGTGGCTGTTGAGTCAAAGCCAAGTTAGCTTCAAAAAAGGCTTCAATAGTTCCGATATCTTCCCAGTAATCGTTAAACAGATAGGCTTGAACATTATGATCCTTAGCGGCACCAGGAATCACTTCCTTACCAAAATCGGTTTGATCTGGGGCATCCTTGAGTAGTTTAAATAAAACATCCTTTTTAAAAACGTAGATGCCCATAGAAGCGATGTAAGGGGATTCGGCTGCCTCTTCCGGGGATAACCCCAAGGTGCTAGTATCCACTGCCATTTGTTTTAGGGCTTCTCCCTTGGGTTTTTCGCTGAAATCGATAATCCGACCAGTGCTTTCGTCAATCTTCATCAAGCCGAAAGAAGAAGCCCGTTTTTCGTCTACGGGTAAAACTGATAGGGTAATGTCTGCCCCTGTGTCGATATGACGTTGGACAAAATCCCGATAGTCCATGCGGTACAGGTGGTCACCGGAGAGAATCAGGAAATGTTCAACATCCCATTCTTCCATGAGCCATAGATATTGGCGCACTGCATCAGCGGTTCCCTGAAACCATTGGGGGTTAGTGACACTGGTTTGTTGTGCGGCGAGGACTTCCGCAAAGCCATCTGTAAAGCCAGAAAAGTTGTAGGTTCGGGCAATATGACGGTTAAGGGATGCTGAGTTAAATTGGGTCAGGATATAGATTTTCAGAATTTCTGAGTTTATACAGTTACTGATCGGAATATCGATCAAACGGTACTTACCGGCTAAAGGAACAGCGGGTTTGGCTCGCATTTTGGTTAGGGGGTACAAACGGGTGCCCGCACCGCCACCTAGAATTACTGCTAATACTTGTTTCACTTAAATTACCTCTCGACTGCATCAGTTCTCCCAAGTCTAAGTGTCCGACTCGATGGCAATCTTGGCAAGTAGCAAAGTTTAAAACTAGCCCATAGACTGTCTGGTTGGCTTGGCCTGACCGCCTAAATAGTCATGATCACGCCATAATCAACTACTGACGCACCTGTTTGAGAAGTGTTTAGGTTTTGCCAAGATGTTTTTGTAGTAGGCGATGGATGAATTGGTAGCGTGAGCCAATTTTTCTGAGCAACAGTAACCCGGTGGCATCATTTAAAAATTGGGCATAGTTCCAGGGTGCATCTCCTTCTCCCCATAGGACAAATCGCAATATCAGGCGTTCGATCGCCAATTTTAAGCTCAACCTTTGGTAGGTGAGGGCTAATATGATTCCGAGGATCATGGCGGCGATTAACAGTGGGAGCGATCGCCAAATGATTGCTAGGATCATCGCTGCTATAATTGACCACCAAATGCCACTTTCGACTATCTTCATGGCGAGATTATAGGCCCGTTCTTGTTCGGGGGTATGTAGCCAGGTTTTGGGAATGCGATCGAGGATAAAATCTTGCGTTTGTTCTTTTTCGAGGCGTTTGGCGAGTTCTGTCAACCAGTGGCGGAATTGTTCGGAGCTGTAGTTTTTGGGTGCATTACTATTATGATGGCGATCGCGTAAGGTAGAAATTTGATGGCGCAGATAGGCTTTTAATAAATACTCTTGTTGCTCATCAATGGTGTTTAAATGTTTCCAAGATGAGATTAAGATATTTTCATAGGCCAGGGTCATCATTGTTAAAAATAATGGCTTTTTGGCTAATTTTAATAACTGTGGTTCTTCTTCGATGTCATGCCAAAGTTCCCGACTTCTAGCATTCATTAAATACTTGTGTATCTGTCGATTAGTCAAGGGACGTAATAATATTGCACCATTTAGCTGCAACCGTGACTGGCATGGATGATAGGATTTGACGGTGCTAGATACTACTAAATGTAGGGGGGAGAGATGACTGTCTAAAAAATCATTAATATATTGAATACAGGATTCCCTATGATGTTCTTCGACCTCATCGAAACCATCCAATAAGGGGAGGATCTGGAGTTGTTCCATCCAGTAGCGTCCTGATTCGGGAGCGATCGCATATTTGAGGTGCATTTGCTCTACCATCCAATCGGAGATAGACTGTTGCTCAACTCGCCAAGATGATAAATTGAGCCAAATCGGCATAGGTTCATGTTCATCAGATAAGGCTCTCTCTACTAAGACCTTAGCCAGTCCCACCAGGGTGGTAGTTTTCCCGGAACCAGTCCCCCCCAAAATCAACAGGCGGCCATCAATGTGATCGAATACTTCAATAATTCCGGCATTAGCTGCTAATTTCACACTAGGGCGGCTGCCTATTTTCACTTCCACATCCCAAGCGCGCCTCATGCGTAGGGGGGGTTTTTCCTGGGCTAACTTGGTGAGAACATGGCGATGGGGAGACTGTAGCCGATATTGTCTCACCTCCTGTTTAACTTGGGTGAGTAATTGATGGCGTTTGGGAACTTGTACCCGAGTACCAGTTAATCTAGGCATTGAATAGAGTCAGGATTTGCGATCGGGACAGGAAATAATGGTTATGTTAAAAATACACTGAACTATGACTTTAGGGATAATTATCATGTTAAGTTTTAGGTTAGAGTCCTGAAGGATTGGGGAAGAGGGGGTAAGTTTTGATATATTTGGAATTGGGAACTCTGCAATTTTTGAAGATGATTTTTGTCTACCAGCGAGGTCTGTCCCATGTCCTTCAAACCCAAGCAATTGATAGTTGCCAGTGTAGCCGGACTGGTGACAGCAGTTATAGTAGCAGCGATCGCTATTCAGTGGCGATCTTCACAGGAAACTCCCGCCGCCTCACCTCAAGGAACAGTTACTGATTCCCCGGTTCCTAGTGCGCCAAGTCAAGCACCTGGGGTTATAGAGTCGCCACCAATTGTGGTGAGACCCCCGACAACTGGCTGCGAGATTACTATGGCAATTGTCCAAGACCCTGACCCTCCTTTAAATGTACGGCGCGCGCCTCAAGTTCAGGAAGGTAACATTGTTGGTCAACTACCCAATAATACTTTTATTTCGGTAGTAAATGAGCAAGACGGTTGGCTAGAAATTAGCGATCCGGTTCCGGGATGGGTTGCTAAAAACCGAACCCATAGCAGTTGTCCGAATGTCCGCCAACCGATTCAATTTTTACCGGGTGGTAATTCAGCTATTATCCAAGGTGAAATTATTGGCGGTGGTAGCCATAGCTATACCTTGGAAGCTGAAGCAGGTCAAACCCTGACAGTTACGGCGGAAAACTCTATTTTCCCCTATATTATCACTCCAGATGGTCAACTTTTAGGGGATGATGTTAATGCTAATGATGACCTAACGGAATGGACGGGAATGATTCCGGAATCGGGAACCTATACTTTCGAGCTTGACTCGAATTTCCGAGGTTTTACCTATGAGTTTTTGGTGAGATTAGAATGAGGTAAATGCTTTAATTTTTGCACAACACCAACATATCCTGATAACTAGCGGAACGACTCCGACGACACCACATCCCATAATCTTGGCGTTGTACTGATAGACCAGAATCCTTAATCCAATCCATTACTAATGCTTCGGGATGTGCGATCGCATCTTCGGGATTATCAGGATCATCGATAAAACTTTCGCCGACAGCATAGGCAAAATTCCGGGAACTGCGACCGGATTTAATCAAGGATTCGGTTTCATCATTTAATAGAAAAAACGTGCATAAACACCTACCACCCGGCTTTAACACTCGCGCTATCTGTTGTAAATAATTCCGACTGGCGGCTGCATATAAATGGGTAAAAACGGAAGTTAACAGCACAAAATTAAATTGGTTATTAGGGTAGGGAAACACAAAATTTTCGGCGGGAGTTTTGCCAGTGGGATTATAGCGATCGCTGTATAAATCCGCACATTCAAAATGAAAATTAGGACGGGTAGCACTAATCACTTGCTGACACCAATCAATCCAATGGGGAACAATATCAAACCCGTGATAAGAGGCTTGAGAGTTGAGATAATAAGCCAAACCATAAGCGATGCGACCGACCCCGCAACCCGCATCAAGAACCGCCTCTGCTGGTTGTAAATTGGCTTTATTAACAAAGTGTCCTAAAAAGTCCGCCGCCACAAACTTAAAACTACCACCGACCCCAACCCGATCGCTTTTTTCGGGAACCGGAAGCGAAGGTTCCAAGAACCCAAATAAAACATCACCTTCTCCCGATGCAAATATAGGAGTTAGCCTTACCAAACTATTGAATAAACCTGTTTGTTGAATCCAACTTAGGGGGATATAAATTAAAAATCTAGCCTGGTCAGCGTGATCTAAACTAGGAAATAACTGTTGGACATCCTGACTAATTAACCCTTTCTCTACCCGAAACTCAGGAACATCTAAGCCACCAATATTAATACGAAAATCCAGGACGGGACCACCTCCCCAGGAAGCAGACCAACCTTTAAGGCGTACCAGATCACCTTCTAAGGTAACTTGACCAAGACAGCCAAGGGTTTCGAGGCTTTTAGTTGCAGTCATAACCAGATGAACACTATAGAATAATGGTCTATCCTACAGCAGAATAGACCAATTATCGCATTTTCTCAGAAATCGAAAGTATAAACTTAATGGGGTGCTAAACTCTGATGGTATCTATAGGATTTATCTGGGGATTTCGATGTCTTCACTTTCATTATCTTCAGTTATTTCGGGGGTTATGGGTAGTTCTGGGAGCCGAGTATTTAAGGTGGTTGATACCAATATATATCCCAAATAAGCGGGGAGAATAATGGCGATTAAAAAGGCGAAACCTGTTAGTAAACCCATCAAGTTAAAACTAGACCCATAGGAAGACCGATAGGGGTCAATCAAGGCTACCTGATCTGACTGGGATGGTTGGTAATTGCTAGGACGACGAAAGCGAATGCGGCGATCGTCTAGTTTTTCCACCATTACCCAACCAGCGATCGCCTCTTCCTGACAAAGTTTTTCAAAGGTTTTAGGGTTCCGAAATAAATCTCTTTGAGCGCGAACAATTTTATATTCCCAGTCTTGATGATTAGGGGAGGATATCTGAGATTGAGATGATGCAATAGTGGTGGTGTTAGGATTATCGGAATCATAATGAGTCAAGATTTCTTCCTCCTCTTCATATTCTTGTTGTTGTTCATCCTGCAATTGACATAGCCAGCTTCCAGCGAGGACGGCTTCCACACCGAGGCTGCTGACCATCAAGCCTAAAATAACCACCTCATTCATAGGGCTTTACTCCCTGTAGTCTGGAATTGAAAAGCCTCTGGTAAGGCTCCAGACCAGCCATTCGACAAATAACCCTCAATTAGGTAATCTGAACCGATCGCTCGCAGGCTTACTGCTTCTAGGGATAAGGCTTCAGTCATTTGACTAAAGCCTAAATTACCGACCGGAGAGGGTGCAGCCTGTCCACCAATAATTTTAGGAGCAATAAACGCCAAAATCTTGTGAACGCACCCCTGAGTTATGGCTTCAGAGGCTAGACGACCCCCACATTCCCATAGCACGGACAAAAATTGACGCTCATAGAAATATGACATAACTTTAGCGGGTGTCAATGGTGCAAATTCCAGCACCTCTACCCCCTTTTTCCGCAAGTGTTCTTGGAAATCGGGACGGGAACCAACTTCTGTAAAAACTATGGTAGCAGCCTCGGAAGTGTCCCACAGTCGCGCTGATGATGGTAAATCTAAACTACGACTCATGACTACCCGCAACGGGTTGGGTTCCCCTTGACCGTGGGTGGTTAAGTGAGGATTATCTCGCCTGACCGTATTTCCCCCCACAATTACCGCATCACAGGCGACCCGTAGACGGTGGACTTCCTGGCGAGCGATCGCACCTGTTACCCAAGCACTATGACCTGTATCTGTGGCTATTTTCCCATCCAGGGTCATGGCGTATTTCAATATACCAAAGGTTTGTTTATAAATAATCCGATGAACAAATGCTTCGTTTAATTTTAAACAGGCTGATTCTTCTACTCCCACAATTACTTCTATTCCGGCTTGGCGCAGTTTAGCAATTCCCTGTCCACCTACCAGAGGATTCGGATCCACCATTCCCGCCACTACTTTAGCAACTCCTGCTTTAATTAACGCTTCGCTACAGGGGGGAGTTCTTCCGTAATGGTTACACGGTTCTAGGTTCACATATACTGTCGCTCCCCTGGCTAATTCTCCCGCAGACCGCAAGGCGAAAATTTCTGCATGGGGTTGTCCTGGTCCGGGGTGAAATCCCTCCCCGATAATTTGGTCATCACGGACAATCACACAACCTACTAGGGGATTTGGTGCCGTTTTTCCTAGCCCTTCCTTTGCCAGATTTAGACAATTACGCATCATCTGGCGGTCAAATTCTGAGACAGATTGAGCATTTGGTAAATTCATCAGCCGACAATTTTTGTTAAAGGGGTTGACAGGGGCTCAGGATTAATGATAGTATATTTGTATTAAGTTTAATAATGGAGCACTGCCTAAAATAAAAATTTTGCAACTATCCCATTATATTAAAAGTGTAGCGCAAGTGCCGCGAAAAAGCAACCCCCCTCCCCAAAAAAAAATTTTTTGCAACAAAACTTAATTTTTTTTACAAAAGTTAACATTAGGCGAGCCAGAAGGGGGCAAGAAGATTGTATACAAAAAAGCTGCCCCAATGTTAAGTCAGTTAAATGTTGGCGAAGGTCCCATGTAAGCCATAGGGGATATGGTGTTGAAGGTGTAAGGTAGCGATCGCATTTTTTTCAAGGTTTTTCGCATCCAAAATAACGACATCTGAGCGATGGTGTTGTGCATTATAAACGAGAGTCAATAACCAGCCATCATCTTCGGAGGTAGCATGAGGACGGGGAACAAAGACAGGTTCTCCGGTAAAGCCGTGTGGTGCAGCAGTCCAAAGTTGACGCAAACCGGTTTCCAGGTCAAACTTAATAATCGCCTGAAGGGGTGCATTTCCCTGGCTATTATGGGCGGCGGCGGAGTAGAGATATCGGTAAGGGCGACCGACAGAATTAGGGTGAGTAGTAGGAAACTCACAACAGCGAGATTCTATTAATTGACGCTGAACCTGTCCGGTAGTGAGGTCAAGGGTAAACCGCCAGAGTTGACCAGGTTCTAAGGCATTAAAATCAGTATCGCGAAAATTAGCTTGTGGGTCAACCCCTGGTAAAGATTGGTAACATATAGAATCAACGCCAATCTTATTTTCCTGTTCAAAAGCATTAGCATGATGGAAAACAAAGCCAGATTGAGCGTCAAAATGTCGGATATTTTGTCGTTGTGCGGGGTCACGAGGAATAACAATGATGCGGGTAGGTTGATTAGTTTGAAAATGCACACATTGTCCTGCGCCACAGAGTCCAAACAGATAAGGAAGGGGATTAAATTTTACAGGATTTTGGAAGAAAATACAGTAGTTAGGGGTGATGGCAAAATCATGGATAAAGGCAAATCCGGGGACTGTATGGGCGTATTTTTGTAGGAGGCTACCATGGCTGTCGAGTTCATAAATACGGATAGTGGTTGATAGTCCTGGTTTAATGGAAAAATTAACTAAACTTGGGGAACCGCCATTAAACTTAGAACTGGGGTCAATGCGGGGGTGGGCGGCGAAAGATTCTCCGGGTTCGAGGATACCGTTAAGGTTATCTAGCCCAATAGTTTCTAAGGTTTCATGGTTGAGATGATAGGGTAGGTCTGCTTCCCATAAGGCGAGTAATTTACCACCCCAATAAATGACTTGAGTATTGGCAATATTTTTAATCCGCAGGTCAAAGGCGTTGTGGAGAAAACCGCCGGGCTTTTGGGTTCCAAATACACCGCGATAAAGAATAGTTTTGGCTTGTTGTTCGTCTATATAGCCTTGGGTGCGGACATAGCGATTTTGATAGTGTGCTTGTCCGTCCTGAAAACGGATAGCGGAAATCATGCCATCTCCATCAAAGGGGTGATGAATGGGTAAGCCACCGATATCTAATAAACCGGGACCGTTACGGAATAGGGTTCCTTTCAGGTCTGGGGGGATTTCTCCATCAATATTGGTGATGGTATAGTTGTATTCATTGGGTTGAGACAAATAGCCTTTTTGCCATTCTTGGGGGTTATATGATAGTTGATTTTGGGAGGGTTCAGATATGGTATTTTGCATGATTCAATGATTTGGTTTAAGGTGATTAACTGAGAAATTATGGTTAATTGATATCAGACATCAGTTAGTAGATATATTTAGTATATATCAAGATGTGTGATAGGTCAAGATAGGTTGAGAATAGCAGGCATAAATCCCGCCGATTAGGTGAGGGGGAGGGAGTCGGAAAGGGGGATTGATTACCGATTCCCAGTTATTAATTAATCGGTGGTGACTAATTCGGGGACTAATTCTGCGGTTGATTCTAGGTTGGGTGAATGGATGTTATGGGTGTTAGTTTCGGCGGTGGTAGATGGTAGCCAGCGAATTAGGGGTAATGGTAAAAGGGTAGTTAAGTTAGTGATAATGACTAACAACCATAATTTATCGAAGTTAGTCTCGGTGACTCCTAATAAGTGGGTGAGAAGTGCGCCAGACTCGTGGGATAGGAGTCGGGAAAGGTTAGAGATGGACATTAATAGGGCGAAAAGAGTGGCTTCTACACCGGGGGGACATAGGCGGGCGGCGAGGACTAAAACAGGCATATAGGCGATTTCTCCGGCTACGGTGAGGATGAGACTATCTCCGAGGCTAAACCAGTGGTCGTCTATTCCTAGGGCGCGGTTGGTGTGGGTAACTAGGAGTAACATGGTCATACCGAGGGCGGCGGAGAGAAGGGTTGAGACTAGGAAGATTTTACGGAAGGGGACAGATTTAAAGAATCGCTGAAATAACCAAATACCGAGGAGGGCGGCGATACTGGTAACTAGGCGGACTCGTCCTAAAAACTCTGGTTGAAATCCTAATTCGTTGGTGGTGAAATAGAAAAAGGCTGAGTCGGCGGTGGGGGTAGCTTGCCACAAGAAGATAAAGGCAGTGGGTAGCCAGATGGATTTTTGGGTGATGGCAGCCCGCAGTTGTTGGACTTGGTGTTTGACGGTTTGCCAATTGGAGATGTTAGTAATTTTATCTTCAGCGATCGCCCATGCGACAACCATCACCAATAGGGGAAAGGTAGCGGTAATGAGGAAAACTGTTTCGGAGGTAAAGATTTCCAGGAGATAGCCGCTGAGGTAGGCGGTAATTAACCCCCCCAGGGCTGAGGAAGCCCAACAGAGGGATTGAAGGGAACCGATATTGCTGATAGACTCGTTTCGCGCCCTTTCTACAACTAAGGAGTCTACAATCACATCGCTGATAGCTACGGATAGGGAATTAAGGGCGATCGCAATTGTCGCGGTAATGGGATGATGAACGAGGGTGGCTAGGTAAACCCAGGAGAAAGTCCCCATTAAGCCGGATAGGATTAAATAGGGTCGGCGGCGATATCCAAAAATTGGCAACCCGTCGGACATAAAGCCGAATAGGGGTTTAATGACCCAGGGAATAGAGACTATTCCGAATAGGGCGGCGGTTTCGGCGGGACTCATGCCCAAATCATCTTTGAGGAAGAAGCTAACGGCGAGACGGGAGAGGCCCAAAATCCCTTGTACAAAGTACACGGTCAGAATGGCGAGCAATTCTGGGTTGGGTTCATTGCCAAATAGTATATGCTTCTTGAGCCATGCCTTGGTGTTGCCAAAGCCAACTGGGGATAATTGCATTTTGTAAACAAAAGTTAAGAAATTTCAATATTGATATCATAGCGAGTTCAATCAAAAACGACACAATGATGCGATCGCTTTAAGTCTAGGCAGTATAAATCACTATGGAAACAGCATTTGACCAGTGGTGGCATCTAATCTTAGGGGCGCTGTCCCTGAATGCAGATGCTTTTGTAGAAATTAATATCCTACCCCTAGGTAGAGGACTAGCCCTAACAATAGTGTTAGTGGCGGGACTATCTCAGGCTATAGGTCAATCGATTGTTTTATTTATTAACCGAGTCCGACCCTTCCGATTTTTGCTGAGTTTAGGAATGGCGGCGATTTTGTTTGTGTTCACGTTTTGGTTTTGGGCTGGGAGTATTTGGCTAGTTCACAATGCGATATTTAATAGTGGACTGAACCTGCAATCAACGATTACGACCCTAGGATTAAGCTACGCGCCGCAAATTTTACGATTTATAGTGGGTCTTCCGTATCTTGGCATTCCCATTGGTGTATTTCTGTCGATTTGGTCATTACTAGCGGAAGTAACGGCGATTAAAGTAGTAACCAATCTTGATACGTGGGCTACTTTTTCGTCGGTAGGGTTAGGCTGGGTGCTATTGCAGATATTACAACGAACGATCGGGAGTCCGTTGATGATTCTGGGTCAACAGTTAACTAACCTAGTGGCGGGAACCGAGGTAGTAACCGATCGCCAACAACTGACACAAATGGTGATGTCAGGTAACATAGAAACGATCGATGATGTAGGTAATGAAGTAATACTGGATGCTGCGACGCGCCACAGTCCAGAAACTATCAAACGCAACCGGGCGATCAAATTAATCGCATTAGGGTTAACGGCGTTTTTCGTGTTTGTGTTAATTTCCTCCCAGTCCCCAGGTTGGTTTAGTCGTTGGTACAATGCGTTAGAACAAACTTTGCAATTAGCGATCGACCTGACGACTATTAGCTTGATCGCGCTATTCTTTTCGATATTCCTAACTCCCCTAGAAGCCCTAAGTTGGTGGGCGGGATGGTATGGCGATCGCACCCTGAAATATACAGGAACCCCGATCAAAGAAATCGAGAACCCCAACAGCATTTCCCGTTATGTGATGTACCTAGATGGTATCAATCAAGGTTCCCATGAATACCTCCCGCAAGTTGAAAATATGTTCAACAAGCTGGCTGAGTCGTTACCTGATGATATTCTCATCGTCAAGGGAATCATGCCTTATAGTGTGACGAATAAACCGCTAACTTCAGACCGTCCCCTATCGTTTATTTGGCAAATCATTGAATCAATATCCCTGAAAAATCCGGCTAACCCGATCGCTTTTATTATCAATTTCCGCAATGTGGTTTCTGTGGCGATCGCCGCCGACCCACGCTATGGTCCGATTCAAAACCAAGGATTAGCTCAAGTAATTTATGATAGTCTAATTAGCTTTGGCTATCCCCTCGGTAGTGGTAAACCGATTACTTTGATTGGTTACAGTGGGGGTGGTCAGATGTCTATGGGTGCGGTCAGTTTCCTCAAATACAATATTAATGCCCCCATTGAGGTGATTTCTTTAGCGGGGGTAATTAGTGGGAATACCGGGGCTATGGTGATTGAACGACTCTATCACCTGGTGGGGGAAAAAGATCATGTAGAAAAACTCGGTCCGATTATGTTTTCAGGACGCT
Source organism: Limnospira sp. PMC 289.06 (assembly GCF_032350395.1). Taxonomy (NCBI): domain Bacteria; kingdom Bacillati; phylum Cyanobacteriota; class Cyanophyceae; order Oscillatoriales; family Sirenicapillariaceae; genus Limnospira; species Limnospira sp. PMC 289.06. The sequence continues at coordinate 2,149 of NZ_JARPLC010000071.1, read as the reverse complement.
GGCCGATTTCGGTTCTTTCTAATTGGAATCGCGCCAAAAGACGGGGCAGAATTATCTTGATTTCTTTGGGTCCAGTAGGTCATAATGGCGATGATGGACCCATGGGGGATGCGCTGTTACCGGACGGACGGACGCACCTGGAACAGACGGTGCAAATTATTACGGGGATTCTCTGTCAAAATTGGGAACTCACGGGATTAGACCCGGAGAAGTTTATCACCATTAGCGAATATGAACGCTACAAGCAGGGGTTATTTAATCAAGTGGGTTATTATCCAATTCAACAAAGGTTAAATACCGATTTATATCACCCTAATTATACTTGGATAGGTCGGTTAATTTTACCAAGTCCAGATGAACGGGAAAGCCTGAAAGGGGTACGGCTGGAAATTTATCATGCTGACCCTGAAAATCAACATCGCATCGGACAGGTAGTAATTTTACGCTGGAGTGATGAACAGTGGGTTCAAAATTACTCGAAATTGTTAAAAATGGATGTTAATTTCTCGGAACAAGCGCGCCTTAGTGAACGACAGGGAAAGGTTCACCCTCACCGACTTGATGGCTGGGAAAATGTGGATCCTTTGGAGTCTTTGGCGGGGGCGAGACCTGATGATGATATGATTGTGGCACTTCCTGAACCAGTGGTAATTAGGGATACTGGGGAGGGTGTTCCGGTGGTGTATATTCAACGGGAACCGATGCAAATTTCGGGGCAGTTTTATGGGGTTGTGAGGTTTGTCAAAAACTTGGGTAATGACCTGTTTCAAGTTCGGCATTTTAACCCGTCTACAGGGGATTTTGATGGGGATGATGAGATAGTTTATATGCCGACGGTCATTCCCAATCGTAATGGGGTTTATTCTTTTAATAATCAGGGGGTGGAAGAGTCTCCGGTTAATGAGGGGGGATGGTATATTTATGGGGCGAGAAATAAGCAGGGTCGGTTTACGGTACAGGCGATCGCACCTCGGGAAATGTTGCGCCTAAGTCCTCAACGGGTGATTCATGGTCTGTCGCCATGCTTGGATTACTTGAGGCGTGATTATTTGGGGAATTTGAAGGCGGAAAAGGGGCAGATTAAAAATGTGTTATTATCTCCGCACAATGAGGGTCAAGATAATACTCAGGCGATTTCTCAATGGCGAGAAGGCGATCGGGCTTTGATGATGCACCTGTTTGGAGGTATTGGCGGAAATAAGGCGGAATTAGCGTCAATGAAGATCTATTTTGGGCATTTTGCTTTTGGGGTGGCTACGGTAAAACGAGACCCTTTGACGGGGGAGTTACGTTTTGCGATGGAGTACCGACAAATTTACACTAATAATACTGATGGTATTGTTTCTGGGGCGAATGCTTGGGAACATTATGGAGGCGATCGTCAATGGGGATGGTTGGGTGTGCGACCATTATGCGAAACTCTAATTAAGTTTAGCCCCCTCACCGAAGATTATGATTTTGATGGCATCAAATTCTCCCCCCTAACTGCGGTTATTCAGGAATTGGATATTATGGCGGCGCGTTATCGCGTCGGAGACGGAACCGGAAATACTTTTGTTAGTCCGGTTAATTCCTGTTGTCAGGACTCTAGCCAAGCCTTATATTCTTCTCTGCGGCGAATTTTAGCTGAGTTAGAATTAAATCCCCTCATTATTAAATGGTTGCGAGAACATCCTGATCATGAACAAACTCTCCGTTTCCAACAGTTAGCAGATTTACTGAATACCCTAGAACATTATTTAACCCCTATGGGAAAGGTACGCCCAGACTGGCGATTTAATGCGCCCAAATTGGGTGATTTGACTGTGGAAAATCCCGGCGATACTCTGATTAAAGCTTTGTCTAGTTGGCGGACTCTTCTACCTCGTTGGGTTCATGACCAAATAGCGATGATTTTCCTGCAATTTGGGGCTGATTTATGGATACTGATGACTAATCAAGTAGGTGGTTTTGACCCGGACATTGAACCAGTCGCACCTACAGATTTTCGATTGGGAGTCCCTCAAATTAAACCCGCTAAAAAGAATTGGTCTTAGGTAGTTGATTCGGTCTCTCCGTCTGGTGATTTTACCTGGGGAGACTGAACCCCTCCCCAAACCCATATATATGTCTTCACATTTTCCCAGAAGTAGGTTGGGTGTAGCGCAGC
>NZ_JARPLC010000070.1:0-27028 GCF_032350395.1 Limnospira sp. PMC 289.06 | reverse complement strand
AAGGGGTTGAGTAATAACCCGCTATCGCTGTCAGGATAAGGGTTTATAGTTAACGCGCTTTGACGGATTAACCCTGCCAACATATTAAGCCGTATGCGAGAGCTACGCCAACCTCGGCTATCAAAGAGGGTTGCTGGTACTCAAGGCGCAGAGGTTGAACATTAGCGCTCAGGGACAATAGTTTCTCGGTGAAAATATAGCCGGCTGTTTAGTCAATGGTAATTGATTGAGGCCCATTACTCGATCCATTATTGTCTCGGTCAGAGGTTGAGGAAGAGACTGGGGTTCCGGTTTCCTTTTCTAACCAGCTTTTCACTGGGTCTTCTGATAAGTTGAGTCGCAGGACGCTAGAGACAAAGCCACCCAAAAACGAGATCGGATCTTGGGTAAATTCTTTGAAGATGGGTGTCAGTTCATCCATGATTAGAGAAAGCTCCTGTAAAGAGATTTATTGTTATTCTGACTGAATTTTAGCTGAATCGGCAAAAATCAGTAAACCGGCCTGCCTACGCACAGGGAGTGGTTAGTAGTAATAGCCATCATTTCCATAGTCGCTGGAGTTATTAATATGTTTGTGGTAGTCATCATCATCACGACGAATGGCGGCCGGTCCAGTTTGTACCCATTTAGGTTGATGGGGTTGGGCTTTAATGGTTCCCTGGTGGCTGTCGAGGTCGGGAAGTTGGGGAAACTCCTCAACGGGTAAATCCTCAACTACTCGTTTCATAAACTCACGCCAATTAAAGGCGGCGGTACTACTAGCGCCCCAAGTGCGATCATTGTTGTCGTTTCCTAGCCATACTCCGGTCACCAGTTGGGGAATATAACCAATAAACCACAGATCCCTAGCTTGTTCAGAAGTGCCAGTTTTACCGGCGACATCGCGATCGGCGAGGTAAGCGGACCCACCTGTGCCGTTGCGTACCACATGAGTTAGCATCCAGGTAGTAATAGCGGTGCTGTCGGGGTCAAGGACTTGTTTAGGTGTAAACTGAGCCTGATAGATAGTTTCGCCTTTCTGGTTGATGACTCGACGGATACCATGAGCGGGGATATATTGGCCTTGGGCGGCGAGGGTTCCGTAGGCGTTAGTTAGTTCCAAAAGATTAACTTCATAGGCTCCCAAGGCGAGGGAATAGGTGGGTTGGAGTTCAGATTTGATACCCATGCTGGTACTGAGAGAAATAACGGGTTCAAAGCCGACATCAATTAGGACTCTAACGGCAATAACATTAGTGGAATTACTGAGGGCGTTAAGCATCGATCGCCAACCCCCGTAACGGTTACCATAGTTTTGGGGGCGATATCCATCAACTCGATAGGGTTCGTCATTGTAACTATCATAGGGAGAGAAACCTGCTGCGATCGCCGCCGCATAGACCAACCCTTTAAAAGTCGATCCTGGCTGTCGTTGAGCTTGGGTAACGCGATTAAACTGACTTTCCCCATAATTAGCACCCCCTACCATAGCTTTTACCTCACCGGTAGTGGGGTCGATCGCTACTAATGCGGCTTGGTCAAACCCCGCCGCGCGCCCGTCTATTTCTACGGCTTCTTTAACGACCTGCTCGGCTATTTCCTGCCATTGTAGATTTAAACTGGTTTCCACCACCAAGCCCCCAATTTCTAGGGCTTCTGAAGATACATATAATGGTAATTGCTTTTGAATAAAATTAGCAAAATAGGGAGCTTTAACCTGTAGACGTTTATGGGGGCTAGGATTTACAACTAGGTCGCTTTGAATCAGTAAATTTGCCCGATTCTCAGAAATCATACCCATTTCCTGCATTCGGCGCAGTACGACGTTCCGGCGTTCGGTAGCCAGGTCTAAATTCACCAGGGGGGAGTATTGACTTGGAGCGGGAGGCAAACCCGCCAAGGTAGCCATTTCCGAGAGGGTGAGTTGTTCTACGGGTTTACTGAAATAGACCCAGGCGGCATCAGCGACCCCATAAGCTCCCGAACCCAAATAAACTAGATTAAGATAGCGTTCGAGGATTTCTTCTTTGGTGAGAGTTTTCTCAAGTTTTTGAGCGAGGAGAGCTTCCCTAAGTTTACGAGTCAGGCTGCGTTCATGGTCTAAAAACACCATCCTAGCCAATTGTTGGGTGATGGTACTACCTCCCTGGACTACACCTGTAGCCATTACATTAGCGGATAGGGCTCTGATAATACCTTGGTAGTCAATGCCGCGATGCTCATAGAAACGTCGGTCTTCTATGGCAATAAATGCCTGGAGCAACTGCTCTGGGATCCGGTCGAGAGATACCTGCTCCCGGGTAGATGGTCCGGTTTGCATGATAATTGTGCCATCTGCGGCTTGAATGGTGAGGGTTCCATCTCGGTTGTAGGCTGATAGATCAGAAATTTCCGGTAAACTCTGTTCAAGGCGATGGAAGTGATAAGCTGCTAATGCGATCGCACTTCCGGCTATAGTAATTATGCCAACGCCTATCCACAATTTAGGGCGAGGTTTCCATTGCCAACGCCTAATGATACGGCGATGGGGTCCTCCCCCCTGGGGGGTTTCCGAAGGGGGGGGTGGCGCGATCGCCTCCGAGTCTTGATGCAAAACGGAGGTAGGGGGTATAGTATTTTGACTATCCCTAGATTCGTCGGTAATTTTTGGGGAAAATTCTGTCACGTAAACCTCCTGAGTTGGGAAGCCCCTTGCTAAAAGGGGAGGAAAAACGACTGGTGGCTATAGTTAAGATAGAATCTTGAAAAGCCTTATTGATAAACGATTGTAGGGTGCGTCAGAGAAATCAGTGATATAGGGAAATGGAAAATCTGGTTCATCTGACGCACCAATTGCTCCCCCCTAAACTGCATGACCTAGGGCTAAACCCACGACTAACATTCCTAACACCAGGAAAGGTTGAGCGCTTGCCTGATATTTAACATCATTTTCGAGGGGATTGCGAAGAAAATACATATCTTGGAAGGTAATTTGTGGAATCACGAGTAATAAAAGGATGGTGGCATACAGGTTTTGCTGAATGCTGATCAAGTATAGGGCAACTCCGGCTTGAAAAATGTCGATCATTAATACACAGATCCAGGCGGCGGTGGTTACGCCAAACATAACGGGGAGGGATTGTAAGCCAAGTTGGCGATCGCCTTCGACACTCTTAAAGTCATTGACAATGGCAATACCTAGCCCCGCCAAGCTGTAGAATAGGGTGAGTACGACAATAGTGGGGTTGAGTTCTCCAAACAGGGCATGACCCGCCCACCAGGGAAGGGCAATATAACTAGCTCCGAGGGCATAGTTGCCTAACCAGCCGTTTTTCTTGAGTTTTAGGGGAGGCGCAGAGTAGATATAGGAAACGAAAGCGCCGCCAATACAGAGAACTGTGACCATGGGGAATTCATGACCTGCCCAAATATCCAGGATATAGGCAAGACCAATACCCGCACCTAGGAGAATCAGAATTTGGGATACGACTTGGGGGATGGAAATTGCACCGGAGGGAATGGGGCGATAGGGCTCGTTAATGGCATCTAGGTCGCGATCGTAGAAGTCGTTGAGGGTTTGGGTGTACCCTGCCATTAAAGGACCCGACAGCAGCATACAGGCGGCTGCTTTGAGGATATCTTCTAGTGTCCAGCTATAGCCTCCAGAGGAAGCCGCACCACAGACTACACCCCAAATTAGGGGAATCCAGGTGATTGGTTTCATCAGTTGCAGGCGAATTTTCCAGATGGAGGTTTCTCCGGGGGCGGCTCCTTTCATCCCTAGTAACTGGCGGGTTTTTGACCCGGAGTTGGGGATGGCTTCTGAAGAGGTTTCGGGGGTTGGGGAATCAGACATAGTATTCTTTTAGCTATTATTTCGAGGTTATCGCTAATGGTTTTTGATAAGCCTTGCCTTATCCCAATAAACCAGTGTCGGGATTGATTGGCAAGGCACAGATTGACAATTACGAAAAAACCCGAAGAGAATTTTAGCGCATTATCGTAGGGTGCGTCAGACACATCAATAATATGGGGAAAGGGAGAATCTGGCTGCTCTGACGCACGGATACCAGAGCCAATGGATTAATCTAACAATTGGCGAATGCGGGTTTTGTTGTCTGGGGAGGCTTGAGATTGGGTTTCTAACCATGCGATCGCTTCAGATCTTCCTTGTTGGGCAACTAAAATGAGAGCGCCCCAGGCTTGCAAATCAGGTTCTTCTGGGTTTTCCAGGAGGGCTGCTTGAATGCGGTTTTTGATTCTTCCCCCGTCAGCTTGTAGGAGGTTTAACAGTTCGGTTTGATTAAGGCTGGAGCTTTGAACCACATTTAGGGCTTCACTCCAACGACCATCAATGAGTCCGGCGAGTACCTTTTGACTAGGACTTGCCCAAGCTGCGGTGGCCTGAGCATCTGTAATGCTGGCATGGAACTGAATTAATTGCAGTTGTGCCTCCGCTAATGCTGGCCAGTTTTGGGGATAATCGCCACCAGTACCGGAATTTTTCTTGAGGGGTTCCATCAAACTTAAAGCCGGAGACCACAAACCGCTGCGAGCTAGTCTAATAGCTCTTCTATAGGCATAGTGGTCAACAACTTCTTGATCTAGGGAGATACTAACTAACTCAATGGGGTTAGGAACAAAGCGACGGGGTCGGACTTGATAAATGCTGAATTGCGGCTCAAGTCCCATGGTTTGTTCAACTAACAATTCTGGGTAAGGTCCCCCGGTGACGTTTTCCCAGATAGGATGCTCTCCAGCAGCACTTTTCCACTCCAACATGGAACTGAGATGATAATGTTTGGGGTTGTAATGAATGATATGTCCGTAGGGAACTTGGGTATCCCCCACCAGACGGTTTCCATATAGGTTAAACCATACCCCTGATTCAGGAACTTTATTTTTGAAGGTGGTAATATCAGTTAAGGGCAGTGGTCTATTACCGCCCTGCTGATTAGCACGAGTTCCAATCAAAGATGCCAGTACAAAAGACTCTGCTGGTCCGTTAACAGGTAGTTGATAAACTAGGCGGTATAACTCAGGAGTCCCTACGGCTTGATAGGGCGTTTGTACTGATTTATAAACTCGCAGTTCCACAATTTCTTTACAACCTGTGGGACAGGGAGTGGTTGTACTAGATTCGCGGGTCTGCATTACTGGAATTAACAGATCTACGGGTGCTTGTACGAGGGATTCATGGGGGAGCAGGAATGAGCGCCAAGGTTTGAGATAGGGATTTTGGGCGAATAACCTTTCCTCTAGCCTGGCTGTGGTCACACTATTGCTCATATCCCCTAAAACTTCTCGATTAGGAAGGGGTAGGGGTTCGCCAAAAAAACGACCCACCGCTTTTAGTTCTTCTCGGATTTCCTCTAGGCTATAAAGGTAATCATTTGGTTGTAGGGGAATTTGGGTACTTGCGGGTAGAAATTGATTGAGCCAAATGCCTACGTCAGGATTGAGAATCAGTTGGTAACTAAACCAAGCGCTGACGCTGAATAGGGCTGAACCACCAAATAGCAGGCTAAAGGCTAAACTATCGGCTAACCACTTTTTTAGTGCTACTGATAGGGGGTTTGGAGACCGACGGCTGCTGACAGTTGGCTTGTGTTTTTTCTGGCTTAGGGCGGGTGATATTAGTTGGCTGGTTTTTCCAATGGCGGATCTAGAACCTGCCCCTACACCCTCGCCCCTACCAGCTACCTTGGGCTTTTTGGCTAAGGGCTGCTTGGAGGGCTGCTGTGGTAATGGTTGTTTCTGCTGGCGGGGCGGTCCGGCTTGGCGTTTCTGATTAGTCCCCTGGGATTTATTGTCTATGGGTCGATTAGCTCGGATTGGTCTATTGTTCATATTTTGCCACTGACTCCCCTACTCTATGGTGATCACCTTCAACCGATGAGGACTTGTTCATAGCGCTGACCTGCTCGTTCCCAAGTATATTCAGTTTCGATGAGCGATCGCGCTTTTTGAGAAAGTTCTTGTCTGAGATCAGCGTTTTCAAACAGTCTGGCAATCTGTTGGACATATTGCTCAACTGTGTTGGCTCGTAAAGCCCGCAGTTCGACTCCTTCGCCATCGACGGCTAAACCTTCTAAACCGCGATCGCTCCCCACCAGGGGAACTCCGGCAGCCATAGTCTCTAGGGTTTTGTTTTTGATGCCGAACCCGGTTCGCATTGGGATTACACAGACTGTCGCTTGATGTAAACATTCTGCCATTGAAGGTACACGACCTGTTACATTAACTCCTGGACAATAGGCTAGTTCTAACACTTCTGGTACGGGTCTAGCTCCTACGATAGATAAGGTCGTATCTGAAGCGCGTTTTTGGATCTCGGGTAATATCTCTAGGGCGAGAAATCTAGCTGCGTCAATGTTGGCGATGTTGTCCATGGCTCCGACAAAGATGAGTTTATGTCCACCTGGGTCGAAAGTTCGGTAGGGAAACTGCTCAAAGTTTACGCCATTTGGGATGATTTCGACGTTCGCTATGGGGTTAAAGTTTTGCATCTGTTCGCCGTCCTCTGGAGTGGTGGCAACAATTGAGGAAAATTTAGTACAATATTGTTGCTCATAACGATAAAGTAGGGGAAGGTTAAGGCGATCGCGTAGCGGTTTCTCTGCCGTTTGGGTCTCTAGCTGCTGCCGACAGGTTGCATAAACTGAACTGTGGACATTAACGACTGTTTTTAAGCGGTCTTTCCATTGGGGACGCACATAACTCTCATTAATGCTATGTTCGCAGGTGATGACATCACAGCCTTGGTCTTCAACTACTTGATCAATCCACTCCTGCATATCAACCGAGTAGATTGATCTAACATTGGGAGGGCTGCCACTGACTAGAAATTGGCCAAATCGAGAGATTTTGCCGAAAATACCCCAGTTTGCTTCTGTGGGTTCACTTCTGGGAAATACCTGGAGCCTATCTACGCACTGACTGAGTTCTTCAATGTCATCATCAGTGACATCTGGGGTGCGTTGTGTTACAAGAGTAATAGGGTGTGTCTGGCTCAAAAATTTGAGTAGGTTAAAGGTACGGACTTGGGTTCCTCCTTTGGTAGGAGGATAGGGGAATGTGGAAGAAATCATTAAAATTTTCATCGGCATTTGGGTTGATGGGAAAATCTCGGTAATTAACTGGGTAATTGTTAATTCAAATTAGTTCTGATTAAGGAGTTACCTCAATGGCATCTTGTGGTATTTATACTTTAGCAAATGATGTAGTTTTTGATCAACTGGTAGCTTTTTTAAATAGCGTAGAGGTTAATGTTAGTCCAGATATACCTGTTTGTATTATTCCCTATGATGACCGTATGGAGCAAGTGCAAAAGGAAATTGGCGATCGCCCCAATGTTAGCATTTATGAAGATCAGCAAGAGATTCAGCGCTGGGAAGATTTTGCTAAAGAAGTGTGGCTAAACCATCCCCTAGCATCCGAAAAAAGTGATGCTAGACTCGTCAGTTCAAGGATACGTTTTCAAATAAAAATGGTGGCTTTTCAAGGAGACTTCGATAAGTTTGTCTTTTATGATGCTGATACTTTAGCCATGAAACCGGTAGATGATATATTTCTGAAACTAGATACCTATGATTTTGTATTTAATGATTGGGAACACGCCAAAACTAGATTAACGGCTCTTGATATTCCTCGGATTGAGGCGACAGGGGAGTTAACCGAATCCCAGATTAGACCTAAGTTGCACTGTTCAAGTTTTTTTGCTTCTCAAAATGGTTTATTTTCTACAGAAGAGGTTAATCAACTCAAAAACCGTTTAATTCAGAATCGAGAAATTGAGTGGATAAATGGTATATCAGATGCTTTTTTGTTTAGCTATTTAACACTGCGAGGCTACTCTATTTTTAACTATACACTCAGTCCCAACGGTCAAGATAGAACCGGAAACTGTGCCGACGCTGATCCGTTTGTTAACCAGGATAATGTTTTGTATAATGAGCAAGGCTTAAAACCTATTCATCGCATCCACTACATGAATTTTTCCGCTGCTGATTTTGCCAGAGTTAGTAAAGGAGAAGATGTTAATATTCCCCATCGTGATGTATTTCTGCATTATCGTTTTCTGAAACAACCCAACGCCAAACCCAGTAATTTTGCCGAACCAGATTTATTTACTAAAATCGGACGTTTCAAAGATAAAGCCCTGAAAAAAATCAAACGTGCTATCACTTAGTTAATTTGTAAATTATGGTAATTTTTTGATTGTTGAAAATCTGAAAGAGGTTAATCGTTGATATTGGGTTTTGTCGTGCCGATTAAAAGTCGTAAGATATCTAAATCTTGGGATAATCTTTCTCTCCTATTTGAAAGAACTGCTAAGTCAATGTGCAATCAGACTCATCCTGATTTTCGGATGATTGTAGTGTGTCAATATCAGCCTCATATTAAGTTTGAACATCCTAATTTACAATATCTGACAGTGGATTTAGGTTTACCTGTACCGATAATATTATTAGAAGTGATTTATATGATGTCTCAGAAGCCACGTTAGCAAGAATTCCTGATTCCATAACATCCCCTAATCAAATTCCTCAAGACATTCATGATTTCTACTATTGTCATAGATATTTTGCGAGGGCTGTAGAGTCGAAAGGAGCCCACCTTGAGCCGCTTCCTTTTGTTGGGTCTATTTATATTTTAGGAAATCGTGAAAATCTATCTTCTGAAGATGTCGTTAATATCGAAAAACGGAAAAATATGTCTCTAAAAGTTAGACTGCTGAACCTGAAAGCCAGTTTATTAGATTACCGGAAATTAACCCCGGCAATTCGACAAGAATTTGGTCTTTATGATCTAGAACTAATCAATCCCTAGTGAAAAAGACGAGGACATATTAAACTTGATAATGTCGAGTGAAAGTTAAGCTAATTCTGTGGCTAAAATTACTGTTTGTATTCCTACTTATAACCGGGTTCACCTGTTACAGATCGCCATCGCCAGTGTTCTGGATCAAACGGAACAGGATTTTGAGTTAATTGTCTGTGATGACGGTTCAACTGATGGGACGGTGGAGATTATGTCTCGCTATGAAGACCCGCGATTGCGCTATATTCGCCATCAGAAAAATATTGGCAAAAGTAATAATATGCGATCGGGTTTTGATGCAGCTACGGGGGATTATTTTATTAAATTTGATGATGACGATCGCCTGACTCCTGAATTTCTCGAAAAAACCAGTGCAATTTTAGACCAAAACCCTACCGTTGATTTGGTGGGTACTGACCACTGGATAATTGATATTAACAATAACCGAGACCAAGCCGCCACAGATATTAACTCGGTCAAATGGGGACGCAGCGAACTCCCAGAAGGTATAGTTAAAAATCTGTTAGAAGTAGTATTTATTCAGCAAAGTTTTCAAATAGGAGCTACCCTCTGTCGTCGCCAAGCCTTAATTGATGTGGGGTATATGCGCCCAAATATTCAAAACTGCGAAGATAATGATTTATTAGTGCGTCTCGCCTTAGCCGGAAAGCAGGGATATTATCTTCCCCAAAGGTTGATGGAGTATCGGGTTCATGCTGAACAACAAGGGTTAAACCGGGCTATTCCTTATTTACGAGATCAAATAACCTATTTAGAAAATTTCCAATTTCCATCAGAAAATCTGGAAAAAATTAGGCGATCGCGCCTATCTGAATCTCAACTTTTATTGGGGTTGCGACTGGTAGAAACAGGCGAAACGCAAGCCGGACGAGCCTTAATTGTAGCCGGACAATCAGCATCACTCCCCAAAGCCTGGACAGGGTTGGCTATTTCTGTGCTTCCTCAACCTTTACGGAAACAAATCTTTACCCTTCTACGACGGGCTAAAAGCTAAAATCGTCCCTAGGAGTTTAGGCTGTGATAGGTTTTGGTTAAATCTACACCACCAGCCTAAACCCAACAGCTATAGGAGATGCTATGGTTATAATTAAAGTATTACGGCTCGCTAAAATCGAGCTGAGAACCTAGCGCGTAAGTCAGTACCCTGCCATGCAGTTAGGTGGCTTCACGCTTTTTTTAGTAGCAGCATAGATATAGATCGCCATTTTCACTATTTCACTATTGATACAACCATACAACTAGAGAAACAGTAGAGAAATTCAGGTTAGGTTATGAATATTATTGCCAACTTACCCGGTTATCAAATCACAGAAGAGTTATATACAGGGAGTCGCACCCTAGTTTATAGAGGTATTCGTAGTAGTGATAAGCAACCTGTAGTTATCAAAATTTTACGACACGAATACCCTAATTTTAACGAACTTGTCCAATTTCGCCATCAATATACTATTGGAAAAAATCTCGACTTTCCCAGTATTGTTAAACCCTTAAATTTAGAGGTATATGGTAATAGCTATGCTTTAATTATGGAAGATGGTGGTGGAGTTTCCCTATCCCAATATTTAGAAACATCGCAAAATAAACATAGTAAATATCACTATTTTAATTTGGAGGATGTTCTGAAAATTGCTATTCAAATTGCGGAAACTCTAAATTATCTTTACCAAAATCGAGTAATCCACAAAGATATTAAACCGGCTAATATTCTAATTAATCCAGATACTAAACAAGTTAAATTAATTGATTTTAGTATTTCTTCATTACTACCTTGGGAAGCGCCAGAAGTTGAAAATCCCAATGTTTTAGAGGGGACATTATCCTATATTTCTCCAGAACAAACAGGTCGCATGAATCGAGGGATAGATTATCGAAGCGATTTCTATTCCCTGGGAGTTACCTGCTATGAATTGCTGACCGGAAAACTGCCGTTTAAATCGTCAGATGTGATGGAGTTAGTACATTGTCATCTTGCCAAACAACCCCGACCAATTCACGAAATCAACCCAAATATTCCTATAGTTATCTCAGAAATTGTTAGTAAACTGATGGCGAAAAATGCGGAAGATCGCTATCAGAGTGCCTTGGGAATTAAATATGATTTAGAGCAATGTTTACATCAATTACAAGAAACAGGTAATATTGAGAGCTTTGCGATCGCACAACAAGACATAAGCGATCGCTTTATGATTCCCGAAAAACTCTATGGTCGAGAAGCGGAAGTTCAGCAACTATTAGCCGCCTTTGATAGAGTCAATATGAATCAAACTGAAATGATGCTAGTGGCGGGTTTTTCAGGAATTGGTAAAACTGCCGTTATCAACGAAGTTCATAAACCCATAGTCAGACAAAGAGGTTATTTTATTAAAGGTAAATATGACCAATTTAATCGTCATATACCTTTGGCTGCCTTTGTGCAAGCATTCCGGGATTTAATGGGTCAAATTTTATCAGAATCTGATTCTAAAATCCAAACCTGGAAAACCCATATTTTGGAAGCAGTGGGAGAAAATGGTCAAGTTTTGATTGATGTTATCCCTGAGTTAGAACATATCATTGGTCCGCAACCACCCGCCCTAGAATTATCAGGTAATGCTGCCCAAAATCGCTTTGATCTACTGTTTCACAAATTCCTGCAAGTTTTCACTAATAAAGAACATCCCCTGGTGATATTTTTAGATGATTGGCAATGGTCAGATTCAGCATCATTAAACCTACTCAAGATGCTAATGCAAGAGACTCAAGGATATTTGTTAATCTTAGGAGCCTATCGAGATCATGAAGTTTCACCAGTACATCCGTTTATTTTAACAGTTAATGAGATCATCCAAACTGGAGCTACAGTTAATACAATTACCTTGTCACCTCTGCCAGAATTAGATATCAATCAGTTAGTAGCAGATACCCTGAATTGTCAATTATCTATAGCTAAATCCTTAGCTAAGTTGGTTTATCAAAAAACCCATGGTAATCCTTTCTTTGCTACCCAATTACTCAAGGCTTTACATGATGAAAATTTAATTGTATTTGAGCCATCCAAGTCACCATTTAAACCGGAAGTCAGTCAAGGAGGATGGCAATATGATATTGCTAAAGTGCAAGCCTTAACTCTCACTGATGATGTGGTAGAGTTCATGGCATTACAATTACAGAAATTGCCTAAAGATACTCAAGATATTTTAAAGTTAGCCGCCTGTATTGGGGCAGATTTTGATTTCAATACTTTAGCAATTGTTAGTCAGAAGCCAACCAATGTAACGGCTGTAGCTTTATGGAAAGCACTACAAGAAGGTTTAATCATTCCGACTACTAAAGTTTATAAATTTTTGGCTGAATCCGAAGATCAAGAAGTTTTGAATAGTGCAGCTAATCCTACCTATAGATTTTTGCACGATCGCATTCAACAAGCTAGTTATTCTTTAATTCATGACGACCAAAAACAAGCCACTCATCTGCAAATCGGACAATTACTACAGCACAATTTATCACCGACAGAAGCAGAAGAAAAATTGTTTGATATTGTCGGTCATTTGAATTTAGGTCATGGTTTAATAACCGATACCAAAGAACGGGAAACCTTAGCTCAAATCAACTTATCAGCAGCAAAAAAAGCCAGAAATTCTACAGCTTATGTGGCTGCGAGAAATTTTGTCGAAACAGGACTAGAGTTACTGGCTGCTGACTGTTGGCAAAGTCAGTATAAATTAACTTTAAATATTTATGTTTCTGCTACCGAAGTCGCCTACTTAAATGCTGATTTTGAGAGGATGGAAAAGCTGTCAACTATAGTGCTAAAATCTGCTAAATATATCCTTGATAAGGTTAAAATTTACGAGATTAAAATCAATGCACTAACGGCTCAGAGTCGGATGTTAGAAGCGATCGCTGTAGCGGACAATGCACTTAAAGAACTAGGAGTTGAGTTTTCATCCCAACCTGATGAAGCCTTAACCGCGAAAACATTAGCAACTATTTCTCAGCAACTAGAAGGTAAAAAAATTGAGGATTTAGTGAACTTGCCAGTTATGGAAGATCCAGAAACCTTGGCGGCTATGGAACTCTTAGGAATTTTGTTTGCTCCCATTTTCTTAGGAAATCCTACTATACTACCCTTGCTGGGGTTCACTATGGTTAATCTATCTCTGAGGTTTGGTAATGCACCTATATCAACCATTGGTTATGCAATTTATGGTATGGTACTTTCCGCATTTTTAGGAGAGGTAAAAAAAGGTTATCAATTTGGGCGAGTAGCCTTAATATTACTGGATAAGTTTAATGTCCGAAAATTAAAAGCCCTCACCTTACTGCTATTTGGTACTTTTCTTCAGCATCGTCAAGAACCATTAAGATCCGCCATTCCCACCCTCAAAGATGGTTATATGTCAGCCATAGAAACTGGTCAAATTCTCTATGCTGGTTATAATATATTTAACTACTTTTATGATAATTTCTTCGCGGGAGTGCGGCTAGATGATTGGGAACCAGAAATTGATAATTACTGTGTAGTTTTAGAGAAAGCCAAACAAGATTCTCCCCTGACCTACCTGAAGATTAAAAAGCAGATGGTGTATAATTTTAGGGAAATTGTCGATTCACCCGATTTATTGAAGGGGAACGACTACAATGAAATAGTGATGATTCCTAAGCATCATCATGATAATGAATTAACGGCTCTGGCTGTGGTATATATTTATAAATTGATTCTTGCTTATCTGTTTGGTGAATATCATAATGCTGAGGAATATATTTCTCAAGCTGACCAATATTTGATGGCAGTAGGGGGGACAATTTATATTCCGGTTTTCCATTTCTATGCTGGTTTAACCTATTTGGCTTTATGTTCCACAAATTCAAAAATTGACCAACAGCATAGTCTGGATATGGTCAAAATTCATCAGGAAAAATTATCTGAATGGGCAGAGTCTTCCCCCACAAATCATCAGCATAAAGTTGATTTGTTAGCGGCTGAAAAATGTCGATTATTCGGAGACAAAGCAGAGGCTATTGATTTATACGATCGCGCTATTACCGGAGCCAAAGAGAACAAGTATATCCAAGAAGAAGCCTTAGCTAATGAACTAGCGACTAAATTTTACCTAAATTGGGGTAAAGCTAAAGTTGCCGCTGGGTATATGCAAGATGCCTATTATGGTTATGCTAAATGGGGTGCAAAAGCTAAAATTGCCGATTTAGAAAAACGCTATCCTAAACTGCTGAACCCGATTTTACAACGACCTCGTGCTACTAATTTATTCAAGGAAACTATTGCCAGGGGTATGATGACTTCCACCAATACTTCTAGTAGCATTTCCGAAATCTTAGATTTAGCAACTTTGCTGCAATCATCTCAAGCTATTTCTAGTGAAATTGAATTAGATAAACTGATTACTAATTTGTTAAAAATAGTCATTAATAATGCTGGTGCTAATAAGTGTGTATTGCTGCTGAAACAAGATAATAAATTTAATGTGGTTGCCATATTAGAACCAGGAAATCCACCTAGAATATTGCCATCAATACCCCTAGAATCTAGTCAAGATTTGCCGATTAGTGTAGTTAATAATGTCAAACGTACTGGCAAGCCTTTAGTCCTGGTAGATGCCAGAATAAATTCCAGGTTTTATGCGGATACCTATATCCAAAATAACCATCCTAAAAGTGTTATCTGTATCCCCATTCTCAATCAAGGTAAGTTGATGGGAATTTTGTATTTGGAAAATAATTTAACTGTGGGAGCCTTTACGAGCGATCGCGTTGAGTTACTCAAATTTCTCTGTTCTCAAGCTGCTATTTCTCTGGAAAACGGGCGACTTTATGAGGAATCACAGAATTATAATCATCAACTGAAACAATATGTAGAAAAACTAGAATTAAGTGAAGCGCGTTATCGTTATTTAGCCACTGCTACATCTCAAATTATCTGGCTGGCTAGTCCTGAAGGAGAAAACCTAGATACAGTTCACTGGATTGCATATACTGGACAAACCCTGGAAGAAGTCAAGGGAAGGGGATGGCTGAACGCTTTGCACCCTGATGATCTCCCTCACACTACTAAAGTGTGGCAAAAAGCGGTGGAAACTAAGAGTTTATATAAGACCGAATACCGCATTCGTGGCGCTGATGGTATTTACCGTTATTTTGCTGTTCAAGGAGTCCCTATTTTGGCAGAAGATGGCAGTGTTAAAGAATGGATTGGCACTTGCACTGATATTGATGCGCGCAGACGTGCTGAAAATAAACTGCGTGAAAAATCTCAGCAGTTAGAGCAAACTTTACAGGAACTACAAACTATGCAACTGCAACTAGTGCAGAATGAAAAAATGTCAGCTTTAGGAAATTTGGTGGCAGGTGTTGCCCACGAAATTAACAATCCAGTGGGTTGTATTAAGTGCAATATTCCCCCCGTGATTAATTATATTAAAGATTTGTTAGGTTTGATTGATTTATACCAACAAAAATATCCAGATCCCGATGAGGACATTACAGATGAAATGGAAACGATAGAACTGGATTATATCCGAGAAGATTTGCCGAAATTAATTAGAGCAATGCGGGAGGCAGTGGGACGCATTCAAGACCTAAGTGTGAGTTTAAGAACTTTCTCCCGTGCGGATACCGATCGCCCTGTTGCTTGCAATATTCACGATGGCATTGATAGTACATTGATGATTCTGAAGCATCGCTTAAAAGCCAACCAGATGCGCCCAGAAATTCAAGTAATTAAGGAATATGGTAATCTGCCAAATATTAAATGTTATGCTGGACAGTTAAATCAGGTATTTATGAATATTTTGAGTAATGCTATTGATGCTTTAGATGAATCAAATAAAGGGCGAGATTATGGGGAAATTAATAATCAAATTTTGGTGAAAACTGAGTTATCAGGTGACGGAAACTATGCAAGAATTCGGATTCAAGATAATGGGGTAGGTATTAGTGATGCTGTGAAAGTTAAAATATTTGAGCATTTATTTACTACCAAAAATGTTGGTAAAGGTACTGGTTTGGGATTGGCGATCGCTAGACAAATTGTAGTTGATAAACACTCTGGGATGCTGGAAGTAAATTCGACTGTAGGTGAAGGTACAGAATTTGTGATTTCTATTCCTTGTTAATTGTTTCAGATGGTTGATGATTGCCAATTGTCCTATATCCCAGATATTTTTCGATGAAATTAAAGCAAAAAATCGCCGCCACCTATATCGCTACCCTATCCATTGCTATCACCGGAACTACTATCGGTTTAATGGTGGGTCATTACTATCAAAAAAAGGCTATAATCAACCGGGATGCTGTGGTTCAACAATACGCACTTCTGAACCACTTGCAAGTTAAGATATTGTACAACCGACCTGGTAAACAACTGTCTCCCTATCTGCCAGATCCAGAGGGATTTCGGGAAGCTATTAATGCCTTTATCCAAAGGTTAGATGAAATTAGTAATTTGCTAACAGAATATGAAAAACTTGCTCAGGATACCAAAACGCCTGAACTGGAATTACTATTTTCTGAATATCAGGAAACCGTGGCTATTTTTGCTGAAAGATTAAACATATTTGCTACAGCAGTAGAACGATTGAATTTTGCAGATAACCAAATACAAGCAGCACAGCAAGAGTTAATAGAACTTATCCAAAGCCCAGAATTTGCTGATTTTATCGGATTCCCCGACCAGCTAACTGATGTAACTAATCGTACTCAAGAACAGCTACAACTGGCGGAATTAGAGTTAGCACAATCCCAAAATTTTCGCAATTATATTGCTACCAATAGCCTGCTATTATCGGTAGCGATCGCATCTTTAGCCGGAATGCTTCTCAGTCGAGCGATCGCTCGTCAGGAATTAGCCAATCAAGCTGAACGCGAACGATTACAATTAGCTTTAGAATCTGCCAATATCCTCAGTTGGGAATGGAACCCACAAACCCAACAAGTATATTTTGATAGTCGTTGGAAAACCATATTAGGCTACCAAGATGATGAAATTAATGATTCCTTAGAATCATGGGAAAGTCGTGTACATCCAGAGGATATAGAGTTAGTTCATGAACAAATAAGAAAACACATCCGAGGTAAAATACCAATTTATGAAAATGAACATCGCCTGCGCTGCCAAGATGGTTCCTATAAATGGAATTTTGCCAGGGGGAAAGTGGTAGAGTGGGATCAGCAAGGAAAACCCATCAGGTTTATTGGCATTAATTATGATATTTCAGATCGCAAAGAAGCTGAAAATAAATTGCGTGAGAGTCAAGGAATTTGGCGAACTCTATGTGATGTAACTCCTGCGGCGATCGCCATGTTTGATACTCAGATGCGATACCTAGTCGCTAACAAGGCCTGGTATCAACAATATGGCTTAGAAAATCAAGAAATTATTGGGCGATCGCACTATGAAATTTTCCCCGATGTTCCTCAAAATTGGAAAGATATTCATAGCCGTTGTTTAACAGGAGTAACCGAGAAATCCGAAGCCGATTTATGGATGCGTGATGATGGAGGTTCAGACTGGGTATGTTGGGAAATTCGTCCTTGGATTGATCGGAATGGGAACATTGGTGGCTTATTGATGTATACAGAAGTCATTACCGAACGCAAAGCCAATGAAATCACCCTTTCCGAACTTAGTCAACAATTAAAAAAAGCCCAAGAAGTTGCCCATTTAGGTTACTGGTCTTTTGATATTACCACCCCAAAAATTAGTTGGTCGGAAGAAGTTTTTCACATTTTTGGCTTAGACCCCGACCAAGGAGAGCCAAATTTTGAGCAAAATCTCCAACTTTATCACCCCGAAGATCGTGACTTCTTTTTAGAGAGAGTTGCGGAAGCTAACCAAGGTATTCCTCAAAACTTTGATGCGCGTATTATCCGTCCTAATGGAGAAATTCGCTATATTAATAGTCGCATTGAATTAGAGTTTAGAGATGGTCAACTGGTGCGGATGTTTGGCATTGTCATAGATATAAGCGATCGCCAAACAGAGGAAGCCTTACGTTCTCTGCTCACCCGCACTCAACTGTTAAATCATATTAGCACAGAAATTCGCAATTCCCTCAACTTAGACACAATTTTACAAAATGCAGTTAATGCAATTTTTGTGGAACTGAAAGTAGATATTTGTAGCTTTGGTTGGTATAACAATCATTCTGATTCCACCATATGGGAAGTAGTAAAGGAGCAGAAAAAGCCGGAATTTGCCAGTTGGATTGGTCATTATCAGTTAACAAATTTTCCCCGGCTATTTGAAATGATAATTAAGGAAGAATTCTATAGTTTGGATATTAGAAAATCAGAAGATAAAGAAGAAGTGGATTTTTGTCAGGGTATGGGGATTACGCTTTATTTAGCCTTACCCATTCATACAGCCAGCAAAATCGGCGCTTTTGAATTAGGTCGTAGCCAGGGAGATGAACCTTGGCAAGACGATGAGATTGACCTATTAAAAAACATTGCTAATCAAGTGGCGATCGCTATTCAACAAGCCCAACTTTATCAAGAATCCGAAGCCAAAAGCCAAGAAATTCAACGTGCTTATCGAGAACTTCAAAATACCCAAATCCAGTTAATTCAATCAGAAAAAATGTCAAGTTTGGGTCAATTAGTTGCCGGGGTTGCCCATGAAATCAACAACCCAGTTAGTTTTATTTATGGCAACTTAACCCACACCTGTCAATATACCGATGATTTATTATCCCTACTCCAATTATATCAACAATCTTATCCAGAAAATCCCACCCATATTAACGATTTTATCCAAGACATTGATTTAGATTTTATTAAAGAAGATTTACCCAAAATCATTAATTCCATGAAAACCGGAGCCGAGCGAATTCGTGATATTGTCAAATCCCTGCGAACCTTCTCCCGCTTAGACGAAGCTGAATTAAAAGCAGTAGACCTTCATGAAAATTTAGAAAGCACCCTAATTATCTTACAAAATCGGTTAAATGGGAGAGCCGGAAATACCCCCATAGAAGTGATTAAAGATTATGGTTATTTACCACATTATGAATGTTATATTGGCTTATTAAATCAGGTATTTATGAATTTATTAGCCAATGCTATACAGGCTATTGAGGAGCGACAAAATTATCAAACAGACCCCGATTATGCTGGTAAAATAACCATTACTACATCTTTAGATTTACTGGCTATATTAATTTCCATTAAAGATAATGGCATCGGTATGAGTCCAGAAGTTCAAGGCAAAATTTTTAACCCATTTTTTACCACCAAACCCATTGGTCAAGGCACAGGCATGGGATTACCCACCAGCTATCAGATTATCACCCAAAATCACCGGGGCGAGTTAAATTTTACCTCAGTGTTGGGGGAAGGAAGCGAATTTATGATTAAGCTACCCCTGAGTTGAGATAGCCTCTGACAAATCCCAGATCCCCTTAATTCTCCTCAATCCCGCAGTCAAGACCCTATACTAATCACCATTGCTTATGGAGTTTTACCTTGAATATCTTATTTATGATTAAAACCCGACAGCGACGCAGCCTCCTGATGCTGTTTATAGCGGGTCTATGCTTCTGGTCTGCCATAACTACATTGCTACCCACCCTCCCCCTGTATATTGCCTATCTGGGGGGGACTAAGCAACAAATAGGCTTAGTTATGGGGGCTTTTGCCCTAGGACTGCTACCCTCCCGCATCGTCCTCGGTCCCCTAGCAGATAAACGAGGCAGAAAGCTAGTCTTGCTCATCGGGACAATAGTCGCGACCGTAGCACCCCTTGGCTATCTATTCACTGATTCTATGGCCTTAATGGCTTTATTAAGGGCTTTTCATGGCATCAGCATAGCAGCCTTTACCATTGGCTACACAGCCTTAGTCACAGATTTAGCCCCGGAAAACCGTCGCGGCGAAATAGTGGGTTATATGAGCTTGGTAGCCCCCATTGGTATGGCTATTGGTCCAGCTTTAGGCGGTTTTATCCAGGCGGGAATGGGTTATGGTCCTCTGTTTATCAGTGGTACTGTTTTTGGGCTATTATCACTTTTGGCAATTTCTCAGGTATTAGAAGCCTCAAGGAACCCAGAACTTAGCGACCAGTCGGAAGCGAAGGGATCACCCATAGCTAATTATCTCAAGCGCCTGGGAAGTCCGGCATTAAAAATCCCAGCCCTAGTTTTGTTGATGGTGGGGCTAATTTTCGGCACTTTAGTAACTTTTATCCCGCTATATATCCAAGATGCTGGGCTAAGTCTCAATCCCGGGCTATTTTATACGATGAAAGCGATCGCCAGTTTTGCCGTCCGTCTACCCATGGGTCGCGCCTCCGACCGCTATGGTCGCGGTATTTTTATCACCACAGGTCTGATATGTTATCTAGTTTCCATGGCCATCCTAACTATCGCCAATAACAATTTTGATGTTTTGCTGGCTGGTTTATTTGAAGGCGCAGCCGCAGGAATTACCATTCCAATGATGTTAACCCTAATCGCCGATCGCTGTTTACCCCAGGAAAGAGGCCAATTTTTCTCAATTTGTTTAGGGGGATTTGATTTAGGATTAGCCCTAGCTGGACCTATTTTCGGTTCCATCGCCGACGCTGTAGGATATCGTAACCTATTCACCATCAACACAGGTTTAGCCACCCTAGCCCTACTATTATTTATCACCCAGTCTAGTCGCAACCCGCGCGAATCTTTCCGATTTGCCCTTGGTCGTGGTAAAGATAGTTATGCTATTAACTGAGCTTTAACTGACTTTCTCAACACCGAACCCCTGGTATAATCATTACCATCAAGGATAAAAACATTGGCAATTTGAGTCACCGTGGAAGACCAACCTACCATCACCACAGAAGCACTACTACCAAAACAGCGCTGGCATATTTTCCCAGAACGCCCCGAAATTGCCCAGAGTCTATCTGAAACTACCGGGGTTCACCCTATTATTGCCCAAATCCTGATCAACCGGGGAATCGAAACCACAGAACAAGCCGAAGCCTTCCTTAACCCCCAATCCCAAACTCTCCCGGAACCTATGGAGGAGTTCCCTGACTTACCCAAAACCCTCCAATTGCTGCAAAATGCCATTGAAAATCAACAAAAAATTGCCATCTGTGGGGACTATGATGCTGATGGGATGACGAGTACAGCCTTATTAATTAGAGCCCTTTCTCAATTAGGCGCAGATATTACATCAGCAATTCCTAGTCGGATGCAAGAAGGCTATGGTATTAATAATCGCATTGTCGAGGAATTTCACGAGCAGGGTATCTCCATAATTATCACTGTGGATAATGGTATTTCTGCCGTCGGTCCGGTGGCTAGGGCGAAAGAATTGGGGCTAACTGTGATTATCACAGACCACCATGATCTTCCCCCCAAACTCCCTAACGCTGATGCTATTCTCAATCCCAAATTACTGCCAAAAATTTCCCCATATTATGGCTTGGCTGGAGTTGGTGTAGCTTATATATTAGCCCTATCCTTAGCTAAACTCCGAGGAGAAGTGGACAGTTTGCGCTGGCAGTTATTGGAACTATTTACCCTAGGAACTATCGCTGATATGGCTCCTTTAAATGGAGTAAATCGCCGTTGGATAAAACGGGGTTTGAAAATTTTGCCGCAGTCTAAAATTCCGGGAGTGCAAGCATTAATTCAAATAGCAGGATTGGCTAACCAACAGCCGAATTTAAACAATTCTACTACTCCGATGAAACCAGAAGATATCGGCTTTCGCCTCGGACCTCGGATTAATGCGATCGGACGCATTGGGAATCCCCAGGTGGTGATTGAACTTTTAACTACTGACCACATGGGAACTGCATTAGAACAGGCGAAAGAGTGCGAAGAAACTAACCTACTACGCAAAGAACTTTGTGCTGATATTGAACAGGAAGCTATTGATTGGTATGAAAATAGTAATATTAATCTTGAACAAGAACGGGTTTTAGTTCCCTGTCAAAAAAATTGGCATCATGGAGTTATTGGAATTGTGGCTTCCCGACTGGTGGAACGCTACGGAGTTCCGGTGTTTATTTGTACTTATGAAGATGAGGAAAATCTGCGGGGGTCGGCGCGCGGTATTCCGGAATTTCATGTGTTTGAAGCACTGCAATTTTGTCAAGATATCCTCGGTAAATTTGGCGGACATAAAGCGGCTGGTGGCTTTTCTTTACCGGCGGCTAATTTGCCTAAGTTTAAACAGCGCTTGAGTGAATTTGCTCATCAATGTCTGCAAGTGGAACATCTTCGACCTTTAGTTAATGTTGATGTTCGCATAAATTTGATGGATATTAACTATAAATTATATGACCAAATTGATAAAATACAACCCTGTGGGATTGAAAATAGTGAGCCGGTTTTTTGGACTCCTAAGCTGCGAGTTCTTCATCAAAAAATAGTGGGGAAAAGTCATATTAAACTAACTTTATCTCAAGATTTGCCACCGGAAATAACTATGGCTGTTTTACCTACTATATCTGCGATCGCCTGGCGGTGGGCTGATTATTTTCCCCTCCCTTCCCCCCTGGATTTTGCTTATAAATTACGGAAAAATACCTGGAATAATCAAACGGCGATCGAGTTGGAAATTGTGGGGGTGAGACTTCCGGAAAACCCGGTTCCTCTAAATCGCCGCCTGGCTGAATTTAATTATTGCGATCGCACTTACAAGTGTAATATAACTCCTATTGGAGACAACTGGGAATTAAGAATTCGCAACCAAAAGGGAGAGGTTCTAGCTATTCAAACTGGACAAAAAACCGGGTTATTAGGAATTAGTCGCTCACAAGCCAAAACTGTTGATATTTCGCACCCCTTTTTCATGAAATTAATCGAAGCCGCCCAAGCCGCCCTGGATGTTAAATTACCATTTTTTAATAATTAACCACCTGAAATCAAAGACCCTTGTAGGGGCGGGTTCCACTGTCAATTAAATTTCCCACAAATAACATTACTAAACCCGCCCCACCCGACCAGATAATTCATTATCGATTGTCCATTGTCCATTAATTCGCGCTTTGAGGAGATAATTGATAACTATTCAAGCAGAGATTAGATTATTATGCTATACCAAAAGTAGCGATAGCATTGATGTAAATTGATGAATCATAACACTATGACCCAAAACCCGCTTTTAATCGGAAAAGGACTTCCCCCCTTTGCAGATATTACCACAGATCATGTAGTCCCAGGAATCACCCAACTTTTAGAGGAACTAGAAACCACCCTTAGTCAACTAGAAGAAAACCCCGAACCCACCTGGTCAGGATTAGTGGAACCTCTCCAGGAACTCCAAGAACGTCTGGTCTGGAGTTGGGGTATAATTAATCATCTGATGGGTGTTAAAAATAGCCCAGAACTGCGAGAAGCCCATCAAACAGTACAGCCCCAAGTGGTTCAATTTATCAACCGCCTGAACCAAAGCCAACCCCTATACAAGGCATTTAAAGCCTTAGCAGAATCACCCGATTGGGATTCCCTAGAACCCGCCCAAAAACGGATTGTAGAAGCCACTATTAGGGATGCTGAATTATCTGGGGTAGGATTAACCGGAGAAATATGCGATCGCTTTAACGCTATTGAACTAGAATTAGCCGAACTTTCCACCCAATTTTCTAACCAAGTTATTGACGCAACCAAAGCCTTTAGCCTCACCCTAACCACCCCAGAAGAAATAGACGGTTTACCCCCCAGCTTACTCAGTCTCGCCGCCCAAGCCGCCAGAGAAGCCGGAGAAGAAAACGCCACCCCAGAAAACGGACCCTGGCGAATTACCCTAGACTTTCCTAGTTTTGGGCCGTTTCTTAAATATAGCACCCGCCGAGATTTACGCGAAACCGTATATCGCGCTTATATCAGTCGCGCATCCGAGGGAGAACTTAACAATTTTCCCTTAATTGAACGGATTTTAGAACTGCGTAAAGAAAAGTCAGAAATTCTAGGTTTTTCCAGTTATGCAGAACTGAGTTTAGCTAGTAAAATGGCTCCCGATGTCGCCGCCGTTGAAGAACTCTTAGAAGAATTGCGAACAGTTAGCTATGATGCAGGAGTTCAGGAATTTGAAGACCTTAAAGCCTATGCTAAATCCCAAGGAGAAACAGCCGACCTGAAACATTGGGATATTAGCTTTTGGTCAGAACGCCAAAGGTCAGAAAAATTTGCCTATACAGATGAAGAACTGCGCCCCTATTTTCCCCTCAATCAAGTTCTGGATGGCTTGTTTGGACTGGTGCGGCGTATCTTTAATATTACCATTACACCCGCTGATGGTTTAGCCCAAATTTGGCATCCTGATGTCCGCTATTTTCAAGTAGCTGATAACCAGGAAAATGCGATCGCCTATTTTTACCTAGACCCCTACAGTCGTCCCGCCGAAAAACGAGGCGGCGCTTGGATGGCTGACTGCATTAACCGCGCCAAAATCATCGAAGATGGCATCACTAAAATTCGCCTTCCCGTCGCCTATTTACAATGTAATCAGACCCCCCCTGTAGACGGAAAACCCAGTTTAATGACCTTCTCCGAGGTAGAAACCCTATTCCATGAATTTGGTCATGGTTTACAACATATGCTGACCACCGTTGATTATCCCGGTGCATCCGGTATTAATAATGTAGAGTGGGATGCAGTGGAATTACCCAGCCAATTTATGGAAAACTGGTGTTATGATCGCTCTACATTATTTGGGATGGCTAAACATTACGAAAACGGGGAAACTCTCCCAGAACATTATTACCAAAAAATACTCGCCTCTCGCAATTATATGAGTGGTACAGCCATGTTACGACAAATTCATTTTTCCTCTGTAGATTTGGAATTACACCACCGTTACCAACCCGGTGGTAAAGAAACTGTCAATGATGTACGTCAACGCATTGCGGCTCAAACCACGGTTTTACCACCTCTTCCCGAAGACGCATTTTTATGTAGTTTCGGTCATATTTTTGCCGGAGGATATGCCGCCGGATATTACAGCTACAAATGGGCTGAAGTTCTCAGCGCCGACGCTTTTGCCGCCTTTGAGGAAGCTGGATTAGATAATGATTCCGCCGTGGTTTCTATTGGGGAAAAATTCCGCAATACGGTATTAGCTCTGGGCGGAAGTTTGCACCCTATGGAAGTCTTTAAATCTTTCCGAGGACGAGAACCTAGTACCAAACCATTACTGATTCATTCGGGGTTAGTTACCGCTAGTTAAAATCAGCTTAGTCTCCCGGAAAATTGGTGCGTCAGATACCTATGACGCACCCCCAAAAAATGGACAACTACAATATTTATAGGGCTGTATTTTCATCGGGAATCGAACCATCTGGCATAATTGTACCTTCTAAAAGAACACCCCGTAAATTAGCATTAACTAAATTAGCCCCTTCTAAGTTAGCGTGACTGAGATTAGTAGGTTTTTGAAATTCTCGGAAATAGAAACTATGCAGGTCAGCTTCCCTCAAATTACTATCAGCTAAATTAGCATATTCTAAGTTGGCACTTTGTAAACTAGCCTGCTGTAAATCAGCACTAATTAGGTTGGCTCCCCAGAGTGTGGCTTCGATTAAATTAGCACTGGTTAAATTAGCTCCCTGTAAATCAGCTAAGGTTAAATTAGCTTTTAATAGTTCGGAGTTACTGAGATTAGCACTCATTAAATTAGCATGATTGAGGTCGGCTTCAAAAAGTTTGGCTCCCTGTAAATTAGCCCCCTGTAATTTGGCTCCACCTAGTCGCGCTCTCTGTAATATAGCATTTTGTAAATTGGCTCCTTGTAAATTGGCCCTAGTTAGGTTAGCACCAGTCAGATCAAGTTCTTGGAGATCAGCACCCTGTAGATCACACACTTTCCACAAGAATGAGACACAGACATTCTGTTTAAGTAAGCGATCGCGATCAGATAAATTGGCAGCATTGACGGGGGTCATCAATCCCCAGGTCAGTGCAATACAGAGTAGAATTGATATTGCCAATTTTCGCAGTTTCATTATCCTTAAATTAAATAGATCATTACATTCTATGATAACGTTTATGTGTATAACATAACCGGAAGTGCGATCGCCAGAATTATCATAATTATTAATCCACCCAGGAGGGTTATGATTAAGGAAAGCTAAATTGCAGGTGCCTATACTAATGTCAAACCAAGTGTCAAAGCAAATATCCCCTAGTTCCAACTCTTCTAACTCCTTTGAATCCCAAGTTTCCCCCTGGTTAACCCCTCTAACTTACTTGATCATGGGTCGAATTTTCATGCCTCTATATTTCCAAAAAATTGAAGTAGAGGGTCAAGAGCATATTCCAGCCGAAGGACCAGTAATTTTAGCCCCCACCCACCGTTCGCGATGGGACCCCCTCGTCCTAGGCTACGTTGCGGGAAGGTCAGTTACAGGGCGAGATTTGCGATCGATGGTTTTATCGGAGCAAACCCAAGGACTCCAGGGGTGGTTTGTCAAAAAGTTGGGAGGATTTCCCGTTAATCGCGAAAATCCAGGAACCGCCAGCATTAGATATAGTGTCGAACTTCTCCAAAATCAGGAAATGTTGGTGCTGTTTCCAGAGGGACATATTTTTCAAGATAATCAAATTCACCCGATTAAATCAGGTGTAGCCAGAATTGCACTACAAGCGATCGCTAATCAACCCAATTGTAAGTTACCAATTATTCCCATCGCCATTGGTTATGATCGACAACCTCCCATTTCTAAAGGAACGCGAGTTAAGGTAAAAATTGGCGATCCCATTTGGGTTTACACAGAAGATGGTGAATCAAAAAAAACAGCCACCAAAAGGATTACAGCTAATTTAGAACAGGCTTTAAAAATACTTTTTTCTGACTCCCTACAGACTAGCCACAACCGCCCGTAGATTGGGATATAATGCTAATATGTTCGACAATGTTTGTAAGTTCCTAGCTGAGACGTTTCCGGCGGATTTAGCCCAGTGGTTATTGGGAGAACCGATTCCCCTAACTGAACTCAGCCCGTCGGAACTTTCCCTAGAACCAATTCGGGCTGATAGTCTGATCTTGCTGAAATCAGAGGGAGTCATCCTTCATCTGGAATTTCAGACGCAACCGGACCCAACTATTCCGTTTCGGATGTTGGATTATTGGGTGCGGGTCTATCGTCGTTTCCCAGAGTGCCAAATGCGGCAAGTGGTGATTTATTTAAGGGAAAGTTCCTCGGATTTAGTCTACCAAACCCAGCTAGAAATAGCTCAAACTCGCCATAAATTTCAGGTAATTAGACTCTGGGAAGAATCTGTAGATACGTTTATAA
>NZ_JARPLC010000069.1:0-27137 GCF_032350395.1 Limnospira sp. PMC 289.06 | reverse complement strand
GCCCTTGAACAATTCCAGGCGATCGCCGCCGCCAACCCCGATTTAAGATTGGAACGAACCGCCACAGGAGAATTGCTCGTGACACCACCCACCGGGAGCGAATCAAGCCAAAAAAATAGCAGATTGACAACCCAACTAGGAATTTGGGATGAAGCCCACGAAGAGTTGGGTGTTGCTTTTGACTCGTCCGGGGGATTTATTCTCCCCAACGGGGCGATCCGTTCCCCTGATGCTTCTTGGGTGAGTCGCCCCCGCTGGGAAGCACTGACACCCGAGGTGCGCCGAGGTTTCGCTCCCTTATGTCCTGATTTCGTGGTGGAATTGCGATCGCCTACCGATAGCTTATCGGAACTGCGAGAAAAGATGGGGGAATATTTGGAAAATGGAGCCCGACTCGGATGGTTAATTGACCCCCAAAATCGACGGGTAGAAATCTACCGCCCCCAACAAGAAATCGAAGTTGGCGAGGATCCCACAGAACTATCAGGCGGCGATGTCTTGCCGGGATTTGTGTTGAGATTAAATCGGATTTGGTGATAATTTGGGGCGGAGAATTTACTGGCTTTTGATAGCAGGCGATCGCTCCAGACTTAGTAACACAAAAATTAAATATTGTCAACCTCTACCCGCCCCATTGCGTCACCGGCGCGGGCAATAACAGCCCATGGCTCTCTCCCCAACCTTCTCCGAGAGGGAGGGAAAATTTCCATTTTACTTGGTGCGTATCAATCTCCCCCTAACACTGGGAGGATTCATTTTTACCCTGGAAAATCACGGTGATTAAGACATAATTGATAGCATAGGATAATCCGAGAAATCACTAGGGTAATTGGTGCATAATTATCACCTGGGTTCCTGAGAGTTTAAATTATAGTGGAAAGATGAGTTGTTAGGGGGTGAAAAGTTCCCGGAGGTGATTTTGGGAAAACTTGACGAGTGATAGACCAAGTGTAAAGCTATGTAAGGATACAATCTCAACTAATTATATCTCCAGGAGTTTCCATGCCCTACGATCGCGAAAAACAAGTCGCTATTGATGCCGTACTCGCCGCCTCCCGTCTGTGCGAAGAAGTACGACAAGCCATTCCCCCCGCTATGGAAAAAGGGGATAAAAGCCCTGTAACTGTTGCCGATTTTGGTTCCCAGGCGATTATCTGTAAAGCTATCTCAGAAGCCTTCCCCGATGATCCGATAGTGGGAGAAGAAGATGCTACTACCCTGAAAACCCCGGAAATGGGGAACAACCTGGAGAAAGTTACAGACTATGTTAAGAGTATTATACCTGATGCCACCCCTGAGCAAGTAACTACTTGGATAGATCGCGGTAATGGCAGTGTGGGGGGACGATTTTGGACTCTAGATCCCATTGATGGCACTAAGGGGTTTTTACGAAAAGACCAATATGCGATCGCACTAGCCCTAATTGAAAACGGGGAGGTTAAACTAGGAATTATGGGCTGTCCGGCTTATGCAATTGATGGAGATATTCCCGGAATGTTGTTTGTGGCTGTGCGGGGGGAAGGGTCGATGAAAATGCCCTTTTCTACTGGGAAATTTACCCCGATTCAAGTGGTGAAAGCTGAAGATACCGCCAATATGCGCTTTGTGGAAAGCGTGGAAGCCGCCCACGGTGATCAATCCCGTCAAAATGCGATCGCTCAAGCTGCGGGAATTACCTCCCCCTCGGTGCGGATGGACTCCCAAGCTAAATATGGGGTTGTAGCATCAGGACAAGCGGCTTTATATCTGCGTCTTCCTTCTCCTAAATACCCCAATTACCGGGAAAATATTTGGGATCATGCCGCCGGGGCGATTGTCGTTGAAGAAGCCGGAGGTCGCGTCACAGATATGTACGGGAAACCCCTAGATTTTGCTTCTAGTATTAAAATGGTAGACAATCGGGGTATAGTGGTGAGTAATGGACTGATTCACGATCAGGTTTTATCTGCATTGAAATCATAATTAACTGGTGGGGTTTGGGCTGAGGTGAGGCAATTATAAATGATTGTAGGGCGGGTGATCCGGTCAGCTTTACCAAGAATCATCAACCCGCCCTGATCTCAGTATAACTAATGATAGGGGCTACTTATTCAAACTTTCAATAACTGGGTGATCATCGGAATGATTAAATTTGAAAATAGTCAACTATGGAACAGTTAAAATGGTACTTAGTCCTATGATGTCTAAATTGTCAGTTTGGGGGCGGCGGAATGGTTCCCTATTGGCTTCTCTGCTATTACTGTGGGGTGTAAGTTTACCCACCATATCCCAGGCTGTTAGCAACAGCACAGAGTCCAATTCATATAATATTGCTCGTGTAGATACTAATGCGATCGTGAATCAAAATAACCAATTTGCTCTCGACCTATACAACCAACTCAAAAAGGAAATATCAGGCAATTTATTTTTTTCACCCTATAGCCTTTCCACTGCTATGGCTATGACCTATGAAGGGTCACGAAATCAAACGGCTATGCAAATATCCCAGGTTTTCCATTTCCATCAGCCTCCTGGTAGTTTATACCCGGAATTTACCAGTCTGGTTAATGATATTAAAAGCCGCAACTCTTCCCAACTCTATTTAGTTAACCGTCTGTGGGGACAGTCCGGCTATAGGTTTCAGGAACCCTTTTTACAAATCACCAAAAACCATTATAATGCGCCGTTAACTCAAGTAGATTTTCGAGGCAATCATGAAGAGTCACGTCAAACAATTAATGATTGGATAAGCCAGGAAACTAACCACAAAATTACTGACCTCATCGCACCGGGAACTTTGGATGTATTCACCCGACTGATTTTGACTAATGCGGTTCATTTTGCGGGAGATTGGTTGTCACCTTTTCCAGAGAAATATACTCAAGATGGCATCTTTAATTTGCCATCAGGAGAAACTATTTCCGTGCCGATGATGCACCATCCTAATGTCTCTATTGGTTATCATAGTTTACCGGAAGTGAAGATAATTGAACTTCCCTACGCTGATGGTAATTTATCAATGATAATTCTGCTACCTGCGGAAGGAACAGACCTCCCCACTTTCGCCGACAACATGACGATCGCTAATTTACAAAACTGGCTGCAAAACCTGGAATATGTCAATTTACAAATATGGCTACCCAAATTTAATTTTAGCTCATCGTTTAATCTCAAGTCAACCCTGAGTTATATGGGTATGGAATCAGCTTTTACGGAAATTGCCGATTTTTCTGGTATCAGTTCCGAAAAACCATTTTTCTTATATGATGTGGTGCATCAAGCCTTTGTCAATGTTGACGAAAAAGGCACAGAAGCATCAGCCGCCACTGGGGTAATTGCCGGAAGTAGAAGTTCCATCCGCGATCGCATTCATATTAATCGACCATTTATGTTTATAATTAGAGAGTTTGACAGTGGCACCATTTTATTTATGGGGTCTGTGGTCAATCCCTTACAAAAGTGAAAGCGTGAAGAGTGAACTGTTGGTTGTTGACGCTTTGGCCGTTATCGGGTATCACGGTGAGAGTTAGTCCACCAGGCGGAGGTTGGGGAAAATCCCCAAATTTAAACTTAATTTTTGGCAATTGTTTCAGAGATAACTGACCCATTGCACAATCTCAAGATACAATTTCTTGTGATAGACTCTAATCTTGCTGTATCAAATTTTGCTATGACTGAGCCAATCAACGAGTCCAATGAGAGTTTACCCCGGGAATTTCGAGTTAATCAACTTAGGAATCTCATAGAAACCCTGCATATTGCCGACGAAATTGCTAGTAAAGGCTATTTGATCAGTAGTTCAGAACTTGCTGATTTAATGGATATTAACGCCAGTGCTGTCACCAGTCGCGGTGATAACTGGGCGTGGCGCAATTGGGAAGTTTCCAGGGTTAGACGGGAAGGTAATCAAATCCTCTGGCAATTGGAGAGGGTTGATTAGCAAATGCGGTGATTTATTATTATTGTTCATTGTTCGCGGCAAGTTCTTCATGCTTTGGGCAATGAACATTAGTGATAATTCCGACCGGGTTTCATGGGGTCAACTACTGGAATGGGGATAGCGATCGCTTATAAATTTAGTTGCCCCCACAGTATCGGATACTATACCATCTAAGGTAGCATTTAGCAAGTCATTTAACATAATTTGAAATTGCGGTCCAGGTTTATATCCCAACTTTTTCAAATCATTACCATTCAGAATCGGTTTAGCATTCCACCAATTATTTAAATATCTCCAAATTTGCTTTCTCACCCACCGAGGAGAATGGGCGGCAATTAAAATCAACATCGGTAAATCGTAGGGTTCAAACACCCGAAAATAATCACTAGGCTGCTGACAATTGGGCAATAAATCCGCCACTCGATTTTGAGCATTTTCTAGGTTTAACAAACGGTCTACCTGCTGAGAATTAAACTGAAAAATATCGGCAACTTCCCGGCGATATTCGGGAGACAAAGCGGCGATTAAGACATCCAGGCGAATTTGCCAATGGGTGAGAGTGTGGTGAGGGTCAAACCGTTTTAAACAGCGGTCTACGGTTCTAATTTGCCGCCAGAGAAGCTGATTTAACTCCAAAGTGGGATGAATACACCGCAGGGCTTTTAACTCCCCTAATAAATGTAAAGCCGGTTGCCAATAGGGGGCTTGCAGAATATATTTTAACTCACTTTTTAGCCTGGCTTCCAAAGCGGGGATTTTAGCAGAATCTCGCTGTTGTCGCTGGCGGTCATAAATACCACTATTAATGGCATAATCGACATATTCCTTAGTGTGATGTTCCAGATTAAAACCCAGTCGCACCGCAAACCTGACCGCGCGATAAATGCGGGTAGGGTCTTCAATAAAACTATTAGGATGCAATACCCTAATTTCTCGTAATTCCAAATCCTGAACCCCACCAAAAAAGTCTAATAATTCTCCGGATTTAGGTTCAGTTAATCTCAAAGCCAAAGCATTAATCGTAAAATCGCGACGGTAGAGGTCTTGACGAATAGAACTTGCTTCGACTTCTGGGTTAGCCGCCGGATAGGGATAAAACTCGGTTCTAGCAGTAGCAATATCAATCCAAAGGGAGTTTAAAACGGGGTGATTATGCCACAATAAGGCGGCGGTTTGAAATTGACCATGCACTTCTAGTCGCGCTTGTGGGTAATATTCTTGTAGCGATCGCGCTAGATCCACAGCCGGAGAAATTGTCGTAGTTATCTCATCTGATATATTGTTAGTAGAATTGTGATAGCAACCATCAACCACCAAATCAATATCATGTAATAAGAGATTATCCGTCGGTTCAGCTAACAATAAATCTCGCACTCCCCCACCGACTAGATAAATTTGCCAACCTCGCTGTTGACTAAGTTCGGCAATTTTGGCTAAAATTTGCCAAAGTTCTGGGGCTAAACGTTCTTGTAAAAGTTCATCAACAGTGCTACAAGTAGAACCCGGAATACAACCTCGGCGGGGGGTAGGTTTGGGTAGACAATGCTGTTGATAAAGTAACCTTAATACATCGGTGCGGGTGACAATTCCGACTAAATTACCATTTTCTAAAACGGGTAATCGACCAATATCATAAGTGACCATAATTGACTCAATTTCCGGGAGTGAAGTTTCCGGGGTAATTGTCCGCAGTTGCGGGGTCATATAACCTTTCACTGGGGAATGATTGAAACCATGATGTAAGGCGATATCAATATCACGACGGGAGATAATCCCCACCAGTTGATGGTTATCGTCTAAAACAGATAGCCCTGAATGACCATAACGTAGTAGTATACGGTGAGCCTCCCCGACGCTGGTTCCCGGGCGAATAGTGCGTACTGGGGAAGACATTAATTCCCTAGCGGTAGGTGATGGAGGAATTTGTGCCTTAAAATTAGTTACCAGGGTTTCTAAGGTGGAGTGCGGATCGACATCTCGTAAAATCACGGAAGCGGCGCGGGGATGACCACCACCACCGAGGGGATTAAATAGGCGGTTGAGGTCGGTTTGGTCAATGCGCGATCGCCCAATAATAGTTAATCGTTTCTCCCCACCGCTACGGACTCGATATTGATTAGCTAGTAATAATCCATCGCTTTCGGTCAGGTCTAATAATTCGGAGGTTAAACTAGACAGACCGGGTACATAATCATCAGTTTCCAATAATACCCAGGATATGGTGTTACCTTTGACAGTTGACTGATGTAGAGTTTCTAAAGCTGTGGTTAATAAGTCCTGTAGGGTAGGAGATAAGCCGGGTTCTACATATTCGGCGATCGCAGATAAACTCGGATTTTTTTCCATTAACCAAGCTAAGGCGATCGCATCCCGTGGAGTAGAATGGTCAAAGGTTAGCGATCCGGTATCGACATGAATACCTAAAGCCATAACTGTGGCTTCTGCTGGTCGGGGAATCACAGGATTAGCCATAGAGCGCAAATGCTCTACAATTAAAGTAGTAGTTGCCCCTACCGCTTCAATTTGAGTCCATGTAGCGGGGATATCTAATTTTAGGTGAGGGTGATGGTCATACAACAGGATTTCCAAATTGGGTAAGTCTAACCATTCGGCTGCTTTCCCTAGGCGATCGCGATTTTGGCTATCCACCACGGACAATTTACAGATCCGCTCAGGATTAACCGATCGCCTTTCAATCAATGGAAACTCATCTCGATACAAAGCCAAAAAATCCCGCACGGCTGGATGAGATCCCCCCGTCAGCACTATTCTACTACCTGGATACAGGCAAGTTAAACCTACCGCCGCCCCCAAGGAGTCAAAATCTGCTGTGGTATGACATAGAATCAAGTGCATATCAGGTGTTTTTTGGGCTTTACACCTAATTTTATCCTAAATTCTTGACACTCTCTGGGATCCATCCACTAATATTGTTGGGTTCAGTCCTCATACTGATTTGCTATTGGGCGATCGGACTCACTTGAATACTATTGTCTGTAGACTCAGGGTATCTGTAGCTGACATAATTTCAGCATGACAGAGATTAACAAGGCTTTAGGTCAAGTTCTGATTAAGTACAGAACACTAGCAAAGATTTCCCAAGAAGAACTCGCTGACAGAGCAGGTATACATCGTACCTATGTCAGCCAGATAGAACGTGGTTTAAAATCACCCACTTTGTCTGTCTTGTTTCGGATTTCCCAATCTCTAAACACTACTGCTAGTGTTTTGATAGCTGAAGTGGAACGAGCATTATATGACATATATTATTAATCCTAATTTCCATATTTTGGGGGGATTTGAAGTCAATGCTAGACATATAGATTCAGCACTGTCCCAAACCAATCAATTTCTAGAAACTATTCCGGCGGCTGTTTATAAAAATATTGATTATAAAACTACAAGTTCGATTGTTGGTTCCATGTTTTGCCAGTCTATAGCCGAAGTAACAGAAGCGATCGTTAACCCCATAGAGAAAGGACATCCCGATCTAATCCCCAAGGGAAGTGAAAACTCGCCGGAGGAAGAATTGCGTAATTATCCTGTTGGTTTAGAGGTAAAGTGTACTATTGGAAATATAACTAAAGGTGCAAATCTCAGAGCCGGACAACCAAGAATCAATGCTTTAGAAGGCATTACCTGGCAGGCTCATCATCAAGAAGTAAAAGAGTTATTGGGATTAGTTTGGGATTTTGTCCTAAATGAACAGGATTTTAACTATCCAAAAGTTACGGCTATCTTCTATGCCAATAATCTGACTCAAGATGATTGGGGAAATATTAGTGGAACACGAGGTAGAAACACGAAAGTAACGGGGATGAAAGTAAGTGGCAAACAGAAGATGGGACAAGGTTGGGTAGCTGTAATTGATGATTATCTATATAAACAGGTTTATCAGATGATTATGAAATTTTCGATTTAGCTAAAAGCTGAGGGTAACTATCGGAACGATAGTAGATCATTTCCTTGCTAGTTTTTCCGGCTACACCTTTTAAGTATAGCAATGGCTTGAACGGTAGATAATTACCACAATGACCTTCACAAAATATAACTTCTCCCTTCCTATTCTTAGACCATGTGGCTAGTTTTTGATAATCAATAAGTTTACTTCCATAGCGATAACCTTCCCCAGAAGCGTCTTTATAGGGTGGGTCAATAAACCAAGTTGCTTCTATATCGGGGGCTAATGTATAATCTCCACAGATAATCTTCCAGTGCTTAATCTTAAATAAGTTTTCGCACATATATCTTTTACTAATCTGCCAATTTCTAGCTAGAACTGCAGTCACTTTAATAGTTTTATAGTGAAATGCCATTTTCGTGGCTGCATGAATAATATGAAGAAATTCGGAACTCTTTTCGCCGATTTCTAAGTCAGGTAAATTGTTGATTACCTGTGGCGTTGCTTCTTCAATTAACCATTTCCAAATATCGGAGACGCTCTCATCTTTTTCTACTAAAAAAACATTTTTTTGCCAGTTTTCTCCGTACAATGAATAAGCCGCCGAACCGGCAAAAGGTTCCACGATCGCTTCAAAATTAGGAGAAGGATAATGCTTTGCTATTTGCTTTTTTCGGCCGTAGTAGTAGAACATCAGTGTCTAAGTTTAGCTATAAAAAATCCATCCATTTGGTGACGATGGGGCCAAATTTTCAGCCAACCTTCCTTAGTGGGTTCCACCGGAAGATCTAGGTTAGGAACCTCTACACGCCAGGAAGGATGACGACTTAAAAAAGATGCGATCGCCCATTCATTTTCCTGGGGGTATAAAGTACAAGTGGCATAAACTAATACCCCTCCCGGCTTCACCCAATGACTGACCATCTCTAATAATTCTGCCTGCAGTTGAGACAATTGCCGAATCTGATCAGGAGTTTGTCGCCAGCGGGAATCAGATCGCCGATGCAAAGTCCCACCACCAGAACAAGGTGCATCTAATAATACGCGATCGGCCATATTATTATATTGTGGAAAATGACGACTATCTCCTACTTCTACCTGAATCGATCGCAACTTGAGCCGGTTAATATTCTGTTTTAAAGGTTTTAGCCGTCCAGGGGAGCGATCGATAGCGATAACTTTACCATTATCCCCCATCAGTTCTGCGATATGGGTAGTTTTTCCCCCCGGGGCGGCGCAGGCATCAATTATAATTTCCCCAGGCTGAGGATCTACTATATATCCTACCAATTGGGCGGATGCGTCCTGAACAGTCCACCAACCTTGATCATATCCGGGTAAATTTCGGATCGCCCCCACACCAGAAGATAATCGCCAACCTTGGGGAAGTTTCGGAAGAGGCGATCCGATGATTTCCTGTTGTTGAAAGGCTGTTTCCACCGTCTCCAAGGTAGTCGAGAGGGGGTTAATTCTTAAATCCAAACTAGGGGACTGATTAAACCAGTCACAGAGTTGTTGGGTTTGAGACTCCCCCAACTCCTCCAACCAGAATTTGATCATCCAGTCGGGGAAACTGTGGAGAATACCCAGCCGAGAAACGGGATTTTCCGGTAACTGCAAAATTGACTCGAGGGAATTTCCCGCCTCCACCAGGCGCAAATACTGACGCAAGAGACCATTAACAAATCCCCCCAAACCAGATAAGTTATTGACTTTGGTTAGGTCTACAGTGGTATTCACCGCCGCCGAGGGAGGAATATTCGAGCTGAAGCAGAGTTGATATAACCCCAAATGCAGAATAATTCTCAGATCTGGCGGCTGTTGGTGGGCGGGTTTTTTGGCTAGGCGATCAATAATTGCATCGAGGGTTCGCCTGCGTCGGGTACAACCGTAAACTAATTCTGTTCCCAGGCGGCGATCGGCATCTTTAAGGTCAGCTTGACGCAATTTTTCATCTAAAACTATATCAGCAAATGCGCCCCGTCGTTGAATGTCTCGGAGGGTGACAAAAGCTAATTGGCGAGGATTATCAGTCACAGTAGACTCGATTTTTGTACAAAAGGGGTTAATTTGGGGCTTGAATCACATAAAAGCGATCGCATTTTACCACCTTATTTGAAATTGTATCAAAAATCCGATCATTTTTCTAGCCGCTCAATTCCAAAGCACATATACAACTTTCCTGGTGTAGCCACTGTTCCCCCACTTGTTTCATGGCCAAAATCACAGGTTTTAGTTCCCGACCTTTAGCAGTGAGAGAATATTCCACATGGGGAGGGATTTCTGGGTAAACGGTACGGATTAATAAGCCATACTTTTCTAACTCTCTCAATCGGATCGTCAGAGTCTTTGTGCTGATCCCTGGTAAGGCTTCAATCAATTCATGGGTTCTCATATCGCCTCGGAATAACTCCCGCAAAATTTGGACTGACCATTTACTGCCAATGATATCCATTAAAAACTGAATGGGACAAATGATCTCAGCGCACTGATCCCGTTCATAAGGGGCAACGGATTCGTAATATTTCTTAACTTTCATTTTAAGCTCCTGATCTGCTTAATCTTTTTTAAGAATAACCCATATTTCCCACAATTCATCATGATTTTAGTCTGGTAACTATGGCTGAGGGTGATCAGGAGATGTCGTTTTATGAGAAAAGCAATATAATAAAAGTAGTCACCAAAAAAACAACGTTTAACCGTCTACCTAGATAAGAAATACCTAAAAACCAGTTTTCTGTGACAACATAAAATTGGGGATCAAGGTAAAAATGATTTTCAATAACTGCCTAAAACTCGTAGCTAAGGACGATTAAGGGTTTCTATCCCATCCGTCATTTGTTTCTGATTAAATTCGATAAACCGAAAGCCGCCAGTTTGATGACGGCAACTTTGATTTGGAGTGTTTCAGCCCATGTTAAAACTATTTGCCAATACAAAAGCCCAAGTTAAGCAAAACAAAACTCTGATTTTATGGTTTGAAGATGTGCGACTGGCTGACCTTCCCCTAGTGGGTGGTAAAAATGCTTCCCTAGGGGAGATGATTCAACAACTGGAATTGCGGGGAATTAATGTTCCCCAGGGTTTTGCAATCACGGCGGAAGCCTATCGCTATTTTATTGAATATGGCGGTTTGGAAAGTGAGTTGCGGCGGTTATTGGCGGGTCTGGATATTGAGGATATTAAAAACCTGCGCCAGCGCGGGAAAGAAGCCCGATCGCTAATTGTTAATACCTTGTTACCCCCCGATCTCGAACAGGCGATCGCCATAGCCTATAAACAACTGTGCGATCTATATGGTAATGAAACAGATGTAGCAGTGCGATCGTCAGCCACCGCTGAAGACCTCCCTAACGGTAGGGTGCGTCACACAGGATCCACCTTTGGGAAAACCAACCAATTTGCTGCTGTGACGCACGCGGAAGCGGGACAACAGGAAACCTATTTAAATATTCACGGTATCAAGGGAATTTTAGAAGCGACTCGCAAATGTTTCGCCTCCCTATTCACCGATCGCGCTATTTCCTACCGTAGCCTCCAAGGTTTCGATCATTTTGATGTAGCCTTATCTATTGGCATACAAAAAATGGTGCGATCGGACTTAGCCACTTCCGGGGTAATGTTCTCAATTGATACAGAAACCGGATTCAAAAATGCCGTCATAATTACCGCCGCCTATGGCTTAGGGGAAACCATAGTCCAAGGGACTGTCAACCCTGATGAATTCATGGTATTTAAACCCATGTTGCGGGAGGGTTTTCGACCGATTATCGCCAAGCGTCTGGGTAGTAAAGCCGTAAAAATGGTTTACGATCGCCATCAAGCTACCCGCATTATCCCCGTCCCAGAAACTGAACAACAAAAATTTGCCCTCAGTGATGAGGAAATTCTCAAGCTGGCTAAATGGGCGCAAATTATCGAAGATCACTATAACCAAATTCGGGGCTGTTATTCCCCCATGGACATTGAATGGGCTAAAGACGGCCAAACTGGGGAATTATTTATTGTCCAGGCGCGTCCGGAAACAGTCCAATCTCAAAAGTCCGATCGCATTTTGCAACAATATCACCTCCAAGGTACAGCAGAAGTCTTAGTCGAGGGTCGCGCTGTAGGCGATCGTATTGGTCAAGGTAAAACCCGCCTTCTCCTGAATGTCCAGCGCATTCATGAATTTAAACCAGGGGAAATTTTAGTTACCCAAAAAACAGACCCCGACTGGGAACCAATTATGAAAAAAGCCTCCGCCATTATTACCAACTCCGGCGGTCGCACCTGTCATGCGGCGATTATTGCGCGAGAAATGGGCATTCCCGCTATTGTGGGCTGTGGTAATGCTACCGATATCTTACGCACAGGTCAAGCCGTAACCGTTTCCTGCGCTGAGGGGGAAGTCGGTAAGGTCTATCAGGGTTTAGTACCTTTTGCGATCGCCAAAACCGTATTAGACGATTTACCCAAAACCCGCACCCAAATTTTACTCAATATTGGCAACCCAGCAGAAGCCTTTAGCCTCGCCTCTCAACCCTGTGACGGCGTAGGACTAGCGCGACTAGAATTTATCATCGCCAATCAGATCCGAGTCCATCCCCTCGCCTTAATTCACTTTGACCAACTCCAAGATCAAGCCGCGCGCCAGGAAATCGAAAAACTCACCGCCGGATTTAATAGCAAACCCGACTATTTTATTAGTCAACTCGCCCAAGGAATTGGCACTATTGCTGCTGCTTTTTATCCCAAACCCGTTATTGTCCGCATGAGCGATTTAAAAAGTAACGAATACGCCAATTTGCTGGGAGGGCGACAATTTGAACCCATCGAAGAAAACCCCATGATTGGTTGGCGCGGTGCGTCTCGGTATACTGACCCTAAATATCGCCAAGCCTTCGCCTTGGAATGTCAAGCTATCAAGCAGGTTCGGGATGAAATGGGATTAGCTAATGTCATTCCCATGATTCCTTTCTGTCGCACCCCCGAAGAAGGTCAGCAGGTCTTAGCAGAAATGGCAAAACATGGCTTAAAACGTGGCGAAAATAGTCTGCAAGTTTATGTCATGTGTGAGTTACCCAGTAATGTTTTATTGGCTGACCAGTTTTGTCAGGTGTTTGATGGTTTTTCTATCGGTTCCAATGATTTAACCCAGTTAACTCTCGGCTTAGATCGTGATTCCGGACTCGTAGCCCACATTTTTGATGAACGGGACGAAGCAGTTAAGCGCATGATTAAAATGGTCATTCAAGCTGCTAAACGTCGCGATCGCAAGATTGGTATTTGTGGTCAAGCACCCAGTGATTATCCTGAATTTACCCGGTTTTTGGTTGACTTAGGGATTGATTCCATTAGTCTTAATCCTGATTCCCTACTCAAAACATTACTAGAGGTCGCCAAAATCGAGAAATAACCCATGAGGTTTCATCACAATAGCCCCCCTAGGGGGTTCAAAGGAACCGGATTTATCACTCAGTAACCTAAATCCCTCTCCTACTTTGGGAGAGGGACTTTTAATGCCTATTGCATGATTACTAAAAGGGCTGTAAACCCGGTTTCTCAAGATTATCAATTCTCTATACACCCAGGGGGAATATTCCCAATTATCTCTCCGTATTTTCACCTAAAAAATATCATAATCTTTATACAACCCATAATTTGTTTAAAGATTTGGTAAAGATTCCTAATTTTGCTGGACAAATAACTGATCCCTGTTCCATAATAGACTCATCAGCTAAAAAGTTATGAATCTTCCAGGACTCGCATCTTACTGAACTGTTATCTTAAAACTTACGGAGACCAACCCCCATGAAATCCACAATCCTCGCAGCATTTACAGCCGTCACAACTACCCTAGCCGTTGCTGGTTACGCTGCTGCATTCACTATTCAACGAGCCGATCAACAATTTCAAGGGCTGATTAACTCCGGTGTTTTTAATGACTATATCCACACCGAATATCAAGCCTAGACCCCTCATTTGTTTCTAGTCGTCAGCTAGATTTGAGTAAACTCACATTAGATTTCGACCATGAAGTTAAAGTGCATTTCCTCAGTGAGGGTGCCAATTACCGCAACCAATTAGGTGTTTCCGCTACGGGGGCTACCAACATATCAGACACTATTCTGTTTGATGATATTGTCTGCCTAACTAGCAGTTGCTCAACTTATACCGGTTATCGAAATTCTCGCAACGACCCAACCGCTAATCCTTTACAAGCAGGTGATTTTGTCAGCTTGGGTACAGTTAACGGAGGAACCACCCTAGACTTTTTCCTCAATTCAGATGGTTATGGACGCAGCAACCCTACTCGTTTATATGTTGACTCCAGCCGGAACAGAAATGGATTCCAACAAGTGATGGCCTATGAACAATCTGGCTATCTGGTGTTAGCTTTTGAAGATATCGTCGGTGGTGGTGACAGAGACTATAATGATGTTGTGTTTGCCCTTGATATCGGCAAGAAAAATATGAATGCCATCAGAGGTGTGCAAGTTCCTGAACCTACTATGGTGTTAGGACTCCTAGCAGTTGGCGCAGCTTTCTCCCTTGTCAGTCGCAAAGGTGAACAAAAATCTTAATTTCAATCCCACTCGGAAATCTTGTGTAACTACCTCCAGATCTCCCGTTAGATCCAATTCTAGCGGGAGATTTTGGTTTGATCATTCATAATTGATCAATGTCCTGATATCTGAGA
Organism: Limnospira sp. PMC 289.06; assembly: GCF_032350395.1. Taxonomy (NCBI): domain Bacteria; kingdom Bacillati; phylum Cyanobacteriota; class Cyanophyceae; order Oscillatoriales; family Sirenicapillariaceae; genus Limnospira; species Limnospira sp. PMC 289.06. The sequence continues at coordinate 12,635 of NZ_JARPLC010000069.1, read as the reverse complement.
GTCCAGATGATAAACGCGACAACAGCCCCCCAACCTAACCTATACTCCCGGAGTAGTGATCAATGTGTTCCTAAGAGTTTAGCCAAGTGGCCAATGGTTTTAATGTTCGGATGTTTATTAGGACTGACACCGAATAAAGCGATCGCCCAAGAAGAAATTAACCCTATCCTAGAAGTCGGGGTAGTGCAGCAATTTGGCAAAACCCCCACAGATACCCTCGTATTGCAAGCCAAACCTGGCGACCATCTAACCCTGCGTTTTGCCACCCCCCAAGGTGAACAAATCCTGCATACCCTCAGCGCCGTTATTCAGGTGGAAATGCAGCCCCTTCCAGAACCCCAAGTTAAGGAGCGTCTGATTTTCAGCAGTCACCGCAGCTATGAAACCGCCGCACAGCAGGCTAACAAATGGCAAGAAATGGGAATCGAAGTTGAACTAGCGCAACCTGATGTATGGCAGGTTTGGGCTTCTCGGGAAACTTACTCAACCCCCCTGTTGCGCCGATGGTTGCTAGAAAGCATAAAAGCCCAGGGCTATCAGCCTACCTTCACTAGCCAAGCAGTCACACAGAAACCCGTTCCCTATTGGATCTTAGGTGGCTATCGTTACAACCGCCAAGAGTTAAAAATTGAAGCTACCCAGAATATCATTTCCGTAGGTAAGAAAAGAGATGATCCCCAGGCTTTAGTTTATGGAGGCAGTTTAAAACTCCAGCCAGATGCCTACGGAACCTATACCCTAGTTAATCATGTTCCCTTAGAAACCTATTTGCGGGGAGTTGTACCCCATGAAATGGGCGCATGGCCTCCGGCTGCTTCTATTGAAGCCCAGGCTATTTTAGCTCGTACCTATGTCTTGCGGAATCTGCATCGGTTTGAGGCCGACAATTATCAAATTTGTGCCAATACAGATTGTCAAGTATATAAGGGATTAACCGAGGTTTACCCATCCACTGATAACGCTATTACTAACACCAAAGGCCTAGTGCTGACCTATGATGGGGAATTGGTGGATGCCGTCTATTTCTCCTCTAGTGGTGGCATTACTGCTAATTTTAATGATGTCTGGGATGGACCCAAGCCCCCCTATCTCAGGTCAGTATTAGATACTACTCAAAATGTGTGGAACCTGGAAAGCTACAGCCTAGCTGATGAACAGAACTTCCGGCGGTTTATGACTCTGAGGAAGGGTTTTAATGAAGAGGGTTGGAGTGATTTTCGCTGGCAATACCGAACTGATCTCAAGGCCATGACTAATCATCTGCAATTTTATCTCAAGCGTCGCAAAAGTCCCCTGGCAGATTTTAAAACTATTCAACAGGTGAGGGTGGTGGAAAGAGCCCACTCTGGCCGGGTGTTGAAAATGGAGGTAGAAACTGATCGGGGTGTTATCCCAATCCATAAGGATGAGGTCCAAAGTGCTTTTTGGCCTCCTATTAGTACCCTATTCTATATTGATCCGATTTATGGCCCTAACCAAACTCTCCAAGGCTATAATTTTGTCGGCGGCGGGTTTGGTCATGGTGTCGGTTTCAGCCAAATTGGATCGCATAAACTCGCCCGGTTGGGGTGGTCTAGCGATCGCATTTTGGAATTTTATTTTCCGGGGACTCAACTAGAACCCCTGAACAATTATTTAATCACTGGGCAGCAATCTCCATAAATCCTGGCTATAGGGGAAGGAAGAACAGATCCACTGTAACCCAAATAACCTGTTCTCCCTTCTCTGACCAGGTTGGAGAAACTTAGTAGAGTCCTTCTTCTTGGTGAGTTTGGATTGTGCAGTCGGAGGTGGGATAGGCTACACAAGTCAAAACATACCCAGCTTCGATCTGATCATCATCTAAGAAAGACTGATCAGACTGGTCAATGCTACCACTGGTGATTTTACCAGCACAGGTGGAGCAAGCACCAGCGCGGCAGGAATAGGGCAGATCTAGTCCAGCCTCTTCGGCAGCATCAAGAATATATGTATCATCATCGCAATCGATGGTTTCGTTGATGCCTTCAGCTTCGCTAATCAGAGTGACTTTGTAAGTAGCCATTCAGTGTTCCTCTCTAGTTCTCAAAAAAATTGATAAGAAAAACCTATATAAATCACAAGGGAATATTAGGCTGACTCCCTGTGGTCTCGGTTTTCTTCACTTTCTGATATTAAAGGAAAAACACGAGGTTGTAAAACCTTTTACGGCCATATTATGAACGGTTTTTGTTATAAATTTTTCTAATTACATCCCAATTGCTTATATCTGATGTGGCCATTACATAGGGCCAGGTGGTTGCACTGTCGTCAGCATAAGGGATAATAATGGATGAGTTAGGGTTTTAACCCTTCGTCATATCCCCCGAAAATATATCAGTCTATAGATGACAGCCAGTAATTTTTCTAATACAATTTCTGACCCTTCCACTATTCGCGTCGGTTTGGTGGGCACTGGGTATGTTGCTAAGTCCCGCGCCCAAACCCTCTACAGTGATCAGCGATCGCATTTAGTCGCCGTGACTGGTCATAGCCCTGAAACTACAGCAGCCTTCTGTCAGGAGTTTAATGCCCAATTAGTCCCTAATTGGCTGGAATTAGTACAACGGGACGATTTAGACCTGATTATCATTAGCACCATTAACCGCGATCATGGTGCGATCGCAAAAGCCGCCCTCGAAAATGATAAGCACGTGGTCGTTGAATATCCCCTCTGTCTTGACCCTCAACAGGGTCAGGAGTTAATCGCCTTGGCTTCACGCCGCCAAAAACTCCTTCATGTGGAACATCTCGAACTTTTGGGGGGATTGCACAATGCTATCAAAGCAGCTTTAGAGGCGATCGGAACCGTATTTTATGCCCGCTACAGCACTATTAACCCTCAACGTCCCGCTTCTGATCGCTGGACCTATCAAAATTCTCTGTTTGGTTTTCCCTTGGTGGGGGCCCTTTCCCGTCTACATCGCTTGACTGACCTATTTGGTGCTGTCGCTTCTGTAAATGCCCAGAGTCAGTTTTGGAATGTCGATAGCGATCGCGATCGCTATCGTTCCTGTTGGTGTCAGACTCAGTTACACTTTACCTGTGGAACCATTGGCGAAGTCGTCTACGGAAAAGGCGAAACCTTTTGGGAGTCCGAAAACCTTTTTACCCTTTATGGAGAAGCCGGAACTTTGATATTTACCCCAAAAGGGGGCCAACTACTACAGGGAGATATCCCTCAACCTATTGAAGTCGGAAGTCGTAGCGGTTTGTTTGTGCGGGATACTCAGATGGTTCTCGATCACCTTTTTGACGGAACACCTCTTTATGTTTCTAACGCAGATAGTCTTTATACCCTGAAAGTAGCTGATGCCGCTAGACAGTCTGCTGAAACAGGCGAAACTGTGATTTTAACCCAGAGTTAATCTAATGGCATTGAACATCAGTGACAACTTCGGTATCACCATCAATAATTGGGTAAGCTGATCATAATGTTCTAACAACATGATATTAAGATTAGCCCGAATTTGAGCCATTAGACAAAGAACAGAGAGAAATGGTAGTTTAGTCGCTGAAATCATGGCTGGGTTTGAACTGTGGTGGTTGGTTTATGCTTTTATACTATTCACAGTTCATCCCTACCCGTAGCGAAATTATGACACTGTTTTAATTGGGGTCTCTCCTGACACAATTCCCAAATCTGTTATCTATGTAACTGCTTGATTTCCTTAACAATGGCAATGGATTATCAGCCACTTCATTAATTGGCACAAATTTCCCATCCTCTCGCCTATACTAGCTTCATTATATATTTAGGCGATCGACTTGGCAAATATTGCCAAAATCATTTTTCGATGCCAGAATAGTTTTACTTACCTGTTAGCATTAATCAACCTTCCTGCAATTATGTCCTCACCCTTGGAACGATGGATCGCGATTAAAGTTACAATTAATCCAGATCATCCTGATCTGTTGTATGGTTTGGAATATTGGCTAGAATTAGGTTTGATTTCTCAAGAACAGGTTAAACAACTCTGTAAACTGCATCTAAGTCAACCCCTACCCTTACCGCCACCTTCCCGCGTATATCATCCCCATGTTAGGAAAGCTCAACCACCTATTATTAGGGAACCTCAAACTACTTTTACCGCCACATTACCGCCAAACATTCCCCCCGTAATCACCCGATTATTACAGTCTTTCAAAGCTGAACTCAGTGTGCGTTGGCTGCTATTTTTAGGACTGTTTATGGTGGTCGTATCTTCCGGCGTACTGGCGGCGAGTCAGTGGGAAAGATTCCCTGCTTTTGCACAATATACAGTATTGCTTGCTTATACTTTGGCATTTTGGGGCGGTAGCCAATGGACGGAAAAACAGAATAACTTAACCTTGACTGCTGCCACTTTGTGTCAAGTTACCTTACTGTTAATTCCCCTCAATTTTTGGGCAATGGATGGCTTGGGATTATGGGGATATCCCCTAGGATGGATTACCATTGCGATCGCCACCTTTCTCCTATCCACCACCACCATTAAACTCTATTCTACACCATCAGTTACCCACAAGCTACAACTAGCCAATTTATTACTAATCAGTTACCTTCACTGGGGGTGGAGTTGGTCAACATTTCCCATAATTGCCATTTATTCAGCCGTAATTATCACCGCCTCTATATCATTATACAGTCGCCAACAACTTAATCAGCAACCCTTAGCTAATCGTGATATCGCTCTGTTAATTTATGGCCTAATTATTATCCTAGGTCGCGGTATTTTTGTCGCCGAAGTACCCCTCGATACTTTGGGATTGGCTGTAGGTATTTGTGGCTGGTTAATCTACTCTTTTTCCTCGCCATTAATAAATCGTAGCGGCTATGGATTACTAATTTTAGGATGGTTGATTTCTTTGATATCCTATCCTGGGCACGCTTTTGTTATTAGCGCCTTAGTAATTTATATCTGGAATCAACACCTGCGAAACTCTTGGCGACGGCGGGATTTATTAGTAATATTTGCCATAGGATTACAGATGATTTGGTTACTAGGACTCATGATTCCTAGTGGCATTAGACAAACTGCTATTATCAATGTTGCCGCCATTACTAATAGTCAAAATTACCCTTGGTCACTACTTAGCTTGACCTGGTTTCCTTATCTGATTTTGATGCTGGCGGTTACTGAGTGGCTGTATCAAATACCTAAGCGCAGATTAGCATTATTTGGTGAGAAAATCGCATTATTATTAGGAGTAGTTTTAGCTTTGTTGGGGGTGATTAATCCTCTCACGCGATCGCTTAATTTAATCGCCTCAACTTTAACCTTAGCCGTAGTTACGAAACGCCGAACTTATCACCCATTTCGAGTCTATTTAACCCATATAACCGCTTTACTAGCTGTCGTCAGTAGCATCAACTGGCTAATTCCTACTCTCAACTATACTAAGTGGGCGATAATTTTATTATTACTAATGTTAGGAGAATTTGGCTTATCTATCGCCAGCCATCATCACTTTCTCTCTCGATATGATACCCCAGATCATAGTTGGGGAAAAAGTGGTTTTTATCTAGGTTTAGTCTTGGCGGGTTGTAGCTATCTCCTACTTAGCAATAGCATTGAACCTGTCAATTTAATCTGGTTAATCACACCTTTGGGCTTGACTTTTATCGCCAAATATGGTAGCAATTCACAACAAAAACAATCGGCTGAATTAGCCATTGTGACTACAGTAGTCGCGCAACTGTTGACAGTCCAACTACCTGTAATTTGGGCGATATCTTTAGGTATAAGCACCGTCATAATTGCCATTAACTCCTATTATATACGTCGGCTAATTGTAGCGGCGATCGCTTTGGGATTTGGTCTCAGTTTCTTAACCGCTATACTCTGGGAATTACAGATACTTTCTAACCTAGACTGGTTACTCGTTAACGCCATCACATTGGGGAGTTTGTGGATATTACGGCATAATTTACTCAACCGGGAAGCCTTATTAGCCAAACTTTATAGACAAGCAGCAGACCTGTGGGCAACTTCACTGGCGGCGATACAGTTACTACTGCTAACCTTTCATTCTCTGTCAGTTTTTCAACAACAAATACAACCGAGTTTATTAGCTGTCCTAGTCATCGCTTTAACCGTAGCAGCCATAGCCTTTCGGACTCAGACAGCAACTCTATCAACTCGCAGTTTTGATAATGGTATTTATGGAACATTTTGGGGGATACAATTACTCGTATCCGAAATATTGGGATTTTTACCCCACTCTTTAATTCTGTTGGCGATCGCCAATACAGCTTTAGGAATTATCGTACAAATAGGCGGTGATTGGTGGCAGCAAAAACACCCGGATTTGAGTATCCCTCAATCTTTACAAGTTATTCCTTTATTATATGGCATACTGGGAAGCCTCCTAAGATTTAATGAAATAGCTGTTTGGACTGGTTTAAATACCCTCGGATTTGCCTTAATTTTAATAGGCGTGGGACGGCGACAGTATTCCTTGAAACCCCTAGTTTATTTGGGAATAGTAGGAGTATCAATCGCCGCCGGAGAAATGTTATTTCAGCAAGTCAGTTACCAATCCCTAGCTAATCAATTAGTCGCCTTCACAGTATTAACTACCAGCTTCGTCTATCTGTATCGGATCTTATCATCAACTTTAGCAAGATTTTTGCATCTGGTGGCGGGGGAAATTACAGCGATCGCCCATTGTCATTGGTTAATCGCTAGTGTATTATTAGTAATATCCTGTTTTCTCCCCGGAAATTCCAGTCCCTTAGTAGGGTTAGGAAGTGGCATCCTCCTCAGTCGTTATGCGATCGTACAGGGTCGCATTCAGCCCCATCAACAGCCACAAAATATCTGGGTTTATGTAGGTTTATTACAAGCCGTAGCCATCGTTTATTATGTGATTGATGTCCTGAATTTGGGAAATATTCTGTTTCCCTGGATAGGTGCGATCGCTTCTATAATTGCCTATTATTTCTATATATCTCCCTGGGAAAATTGGGGATGGTCACAAACACCCTGGCGACGGTATGCAGTCGTTTTACCAATAGGATCTATTGCAATTATCCATAGTTTCATTAATCCCCCTCAACTCACCTCCTGGTATATAGCCACCGTCATCACCGCCATTTTCTATGTATTCCTAGCCGAATTAAGTCAAAATATTCGGTTTACTTACCTTAGTCTTTTTCTCCTGAATTGGGTAATCTTAAAAGCCATTGTAGCCACTCCAGCAGCTACTTATTTACTGTGGATAGTCACCCCTCCCGCTTTATCAATGTTATATATTCTGCAAGTTGAACCCTACCTAAAAGGTTCCCAACGCCGACCCCTTCGACACCTAATCCGTATCCTCAGTATTAGCTTAATTTGCGTAATCTCCTTATTAGAAAGTCAATGGGTAGGAATTATTCCCGGTATCATTAGTTTAATCGCCATTGGTGCTGGTTTAACCATCAAAACTCGTGCTTTTTTGTACATTGGAACAGCCACATTTATCATTAATATTGTCAATCAATTAATAATTTTAAACTCAGTTTATTCCTTTATAAAATGGATAGTAGTTTTTATCGGCGGATTAATGTTTATTTGGGGTGCCGCCAACTTTGAAACCCGCAGAGACCAAATTCTTAGCCTATTCCAAAACTCCCTTCAAGAATTAGACAGGTGGGAATAGCCCTAGACCTTTGAGGATAAATTCCCAGCAAATACCAGCCCCAGGTTCCTGACCCAGAGCCAATTTTGTTAACTTTCTTAAAAAACCACCCTAATTTCCCCGCCGAATGTTAAGAAACTTATCTAAAGTTAAATCTTAATTTCAATTTAGCAACTTTTCGATCCACCTCCTCAATCATGGTGCTAGAGTGGCAGCCATTGGAATTTATCATTCTAAAAAACTATGTATAAACCCAAATCAGAACGTGATCCCATTGGTGCAGCCGTGACCGCTGGCTTAGGGGCTGGAGTAGCTACATCTTTCGCAGTTAGTCAAGGTCAAAGTCCTTGGGTAGCCTTGGGAATTACCGCTTTTTCAGTAATTGTGGCGATGTTATGCGATCGCGCAGGTTTGGTATAAGTAATATAATGGAAAGGAAACCGAAACCTAGGGTTTTTTGGGTTCAGTGTTTCCCATTCCTATATTTTCCTGAAGAATTATGATGGAATCCTATGCTTATCTGTACCTCGCCCTGAGTTACCAAAATCCTCAGCAACTCATTCTCAATAGAAAACTATCTACTCAAGCCTATCGATGGCTTCTGTCTCTAGGGACAATGCTGCTGGTTCTGAGTATAACTTATGCAGCCCAGGCAGTTTTAGCTATTGGGGATTTCGGACCCGAAGTTACCCAAATTCAGAACCGCCTCAGAGAATTGGGATATTTAAGCGCTAACGCCACCGGATACTTTGGTGAAGAAACTCAAAACGCAGTGATTCAGTTTCAGCGCGATAACCGTTTAGTCCAAGATGGCATAGTTGGTCCTAATACCGTTGTGGCTTTGATAGCAACCAACCAGAACACCGCCAGCCCCCCTCTCAATACTACCCCAGTAAGCGATCGCCAATTAATCGGTTTAGGATTAGGAGACAGTGGACCCGGAGTTACCAACCTCCAAAATCGCCTGCGAAATCTTGGTTTCTTCAACAACAACTCCACCGGATATTTTGGACCAATCACCCGAAATGCCGTCATTCGTTTTCAGCAAGCCAACTCAATTGCAGCCACAGGTCTAGTCACAGAAGACACCCTAGCCATTCTCAATCGCGGAACCGGTAGCCTCGCTGGAAATGTTAGCCTCGGTCCCGGTAGTTTTGGCCCTATAGTCGGCTTAGTACAACGAGAATTGCAGCGACTTGGTTTTTTCCCCGGTCAAATTACCAATTTCTATGATGAGGTAACATTCCAAGCCGTTCGTAACTTTCAAATGGTTAATGGTCTCACCCCCACTGGTTTTATTGGACCCACCACCCAAAGCCTCCTCGCTAGTCAACAAATGTTGGGTAATAGTGGTATCACTTCCAACTCTACCAATGTTTCCATGACCCAATCTAATCCCTCCTCAATTCTCGTGCTGGGAAGTCGAGGAGCAGATGTAATTGCACTTCAGCAGCGATTACAGCAATTAGGGTACTACACAGGGATGATTGATGGGGTTTTTGATGAATCTACCCGCGTCGCTGTGGTTCGCTTCCAACGGGATAATGGCATCACCCAAACAGGTCAAGTCGGACCTACTACCCAGTTCCATTTAGCTAGAGCTACTACCCAACGTCCCATCATACCCGTAGTTCCAGCCGGTCCAGGGTCCGTCGTTAGACCTGTGGTCACTAATCCTAATACATACATAACAATCGGTAACGCCGGAGAAGATGTGCGGCGTATTCAAAGGCGGTTAAGGGAGTTAGGCTTCTATAATGGCCCGATTAATGGCTTTTTTGACGGCCAGACCCAAAATGCTGTGATTCAATTTCAGCAAGCCTATAACATCACTACCACCGGGATTGTTGGACCAACTACAGAGACCTACTTATTTAACGTCACTCGCCGTAGTTTTGGTCATATCAACAATCACAACTCTGTCAGCATCAGTTCTTCCGATACCTCGCCCGGTCTACAACGCCAAACATTCCACAAATAAATAAATACAAAACCCTTGAGGAACCGCATCAACCCCCCAGCTCGTGCCCTAGGGATATAAAGCGGTTCCTGGTACCACGCCGCCAAATTGCCAATTAATCAGGGTTAACGTACTCACCGGAGGTTTCTGCGATCGCCTGAGAACAAGACCAATTAGTAGAAACCAATGAAGGCCAACCCATCCGTAAAGCCTCATGACAAACAGTATGAACTGTCAATTGGCAATCTAGCAAATGTAACCCAGATTTCTCCGCCTGCTTCAAACCAATTTTGGAAATCGAATCATTCTGAAATTCTATCGTTTTGTTACACTGTACACAGACAAGATGGTGATGATGGTGTGGGTAAGGCTGATTTATTTCATAATGCTTGTGGCCTTCTGCAAGTTCCAACTCTCGCAAAATTCCCATCCGCGCCATTAACTTGAGTGTGCGGTAAATAGTAGACAAACTAATCGTCTCCCCACGACCTTTTAACAAATCATAGAGATCCTCAGCACTGAGATGATTCCCTTTCGGCAAATTTTGAAAAACATGGAGGATAGTTTCCCGCTGAGGAGTCAGTCGCCACCCTTTGTTATTCAGTTCCGATTTAAACGAAGTCGCGGTATATAAAACCATCATTAAACTATCAATAAAACCTTAATACTGACAATGATACACAAGATTTTGAGATCCTGTCAAAAAAACTGGCTTATTGAGAATCAATTCTGATAAACCTAAGGGGGCGAGTGTTATAGTCGATAACCCCGCCACCAAAACTCAAAACCTAACCCAAGGAGTCAAGATAATCACGCACTCGGTTACGACGCTTAGGCTGGCGCAGTTTTTGCAGAGCCTTAGCCTCAATTTGGCGAACCCGTTCCCGCGACAGATCCAAAGCACGGCCAATTTCTGCTAGGGAGTAAGGATGACCATCACCCAAGCCATAACGCATTTGGATTACAGCCCGCTCCTTACCACTGAGATCAGCTAGGATGTGCTGTAGTTCCCGGTAAAGAGATTCCCGCATCAACAGTTCTTCCGGGGTGCTTTCTTCTGTTTCGAGCAAATCTCCTAGTTCCGTATCTTTGTCGGTTCCGACTTTGGTTTCTAAGGAAACTGAACGGGGAACCCGCAGCAGCACTTCCCGAATTTGATCCGGGGTCATCTTTAACTCGGTGGCGATGTCATCAATGGTAGCCGTGCGACTTTTTTCTTGGGAAATCTTGCGCTGGGCTTTCTTAATTTTATTGAGTTTCTCGGTAATATGCACCGGAAGCCTGATAGTCCGGCTCTGAGTGGCGATCGCTCGGGTAATTCCTTGGCGAATCCACCAGTAAGAGTAAGTGCTAAAGCGGTAACCACGGGTAGGATCAAACTTTTCTACGGCTCGTTCTAATCCTAGGGTTCCCTCTTGGATTAAGTCTAATAGTTCTAAACCACGGTTTTGATATTTTTTAGCAACCGATACCACCAGGCGCAAATTGGCTTTGATCATGTGATCTTTAGCCTGTATTCCTTCCCTCTGGACCTGTTTTAGCTCTTCCACACTCAGGTTAGCTAGTTCCGCCCAACAGCGCTTACCTTCCGCCATAATCTGCTTGAGTTCAGCGAGATTAACCCCCCCAGCAGCAGCCCAACGCTCTAAAGAGGGACGATGGCTTAATTTAGCACAGAGGCGATCGCGGACTTTCAGGAGATTAACATAAGTCTGGAGTACCCCCCCGTTGGTTTCCGCCTCCGTGTCCCGCAATTCCACCAGTTGTACATAACGTTGAACCTTTTGGGCTTCCGAGACTTCCTCATCTCTTCCCAGTAAGCGAACCCGACCAATTTCTTGGAGGTACAGACGCACTAAATCCGTGGTGCGCCTACTGGTGTGAGCCTCAGAGAGATCAACATCACTGAAGTCAAGGCGGATGAGTTCATCTGTTGGTAGTTCCATATCCTTGTCCTTAGAAGAAGTTGGGAAAGTTTGGGTGGACTCTTTATCGGGGGAAGCTTTGGTGGCTGACATGATCGTGATCTCAGTTGCTTTTGGTTGAACACAAATTGCTCTCACAGGGCCTAGGATTTAGTATTCCCAGGATGTTAAGGTTGGCGATCGCACTAGCTAATTCTTGATTCAGGTTAAGACCGCTCTTGAGTCTTTCAGTTCCCAATGTTGCCGATCAGCAATCTGAGTCATGAATTATTGGTGAGGGATACCTGAATTAGTCAGTATATCAATAATCAGGGTTACTTTTTCAGGTCTGTTACCTAGTATATGGAAACTCCCTCATTAAAGAAGTGACCCCTATCAGTTAACAAGCTAATCTTCATCACCTGTAATGGGGGTTCCCGATCACTTTTGAAGAATCTATGAGTTTCGTAATAAAAGTTTACAATGCCCGCCTGAACAAGCAGCGATGTCAGACTTAGCCACACTGATTTGAGATTTTCTTGCCCAAAATTGTAGCAGGCTTTTTTGGAGAATTTAATTCAGTCTAACACAGTTAAGTTAAACAAATTCCCAAGCTGATCTTAAATCTCAAAAGAGAACTCCCGTTAAGCCGAGCGGCTTAACGGCGAGATGAATTTTGACCAGTAACCAAACTCCGGAAGCGAATCCTTTTGTAGGGTGGTAGTGCTAAAGAGGTAATGATGCGTTGTAGTGATGGATAAAATACCAAATGCCACCAATGTGATTCTGCAAACACTTGGAAAAGGACAAGGTCTTGGGTACTAAGCGAGACACTGGTTGTCTCAAGGTATTGTTAAACATTTCTCTATCTTGTTGAGGTCTGGCGAATAAGGCCGAAGATAGAGTAAACGGCATTGAGCTGCCTCCACCAGTTCAGCCTGCCGCCCCCCTTTATGAAACGTTGCATTGTCAAATACTAGAGTTTGACCTGGCTTCAATGTTGGAATTAAGATAAACTCCAACCACAACTCAAACACTGTCCGATTACAACAACCCTCACCTCAAAGGTAAAGGGAGTTAAGAGTTGTTGATAACACCATGGGGCCATATAGCTCACCCTGCCCTGCCTCTTCCCGGATTTGAGGGCA
>NZ_JARPLC010000068.1:6998-27252 GCF_032350395.1 Limnospira sp. PMC 289.06 | reverse complement strand
CATGTACGGTTTTGTATGGGAGGGGGAGATGGCGACATCTCTCTCGACCCCTACTCCTGATGAAGTTAAGTGTATGAAAATTAACGCCATTATTCATCCCGCAGAAGAAGGGGGGTATTGGGCCGAAGTCCCAGCCTTGCCGGGTTGCATTACTGAAGGCGATACCTTGGAAGAGGTAACGCAGAACTTAAAAGACGCTGTTGAAGGTTGGCTGAATGTTGCAAATAATAGCTCGAAAAATATAGAGCCAACCAACAAAATCGTCGAAATTGCTGTATGAAGTCCATTTCCGGAAAACAACTTTGTAAAATTGTGGAAAAGAAGGGCTAGATTTTAGAACGAATTACCGGAAGTCACTATATTTACAAGAATCCCTAAGAACCCAAAATCATCTCTATTCCTGTCCACCGTAATCAGGACTTAAAAATCGGCACGTTAAAAGCATTGATAAAAATAGTCAATCTCACAGAGAATGACTTGTAAAAAAAGCGCGATCGCCCATGCCAACCACCCCCCTAAAACGTCACCTACAGTGGTCGATCGAGGATTACCACCAAATCGTCAACACCGGCATCCTCGCCCAACGGCGTGTCGAACTCGCCGGAGAAATCCTGGAAATGGCTCCTGAATCCGCCGATCACACCTATAGCTGGGGGTCCCTCGTCACTCGCCTCAGTCAGATGCTTGGCGATCGCGCCCTAGTGCGTCCCCCCGCACCGATTACCCTAAGTCAGTCGGAACCCGAACCCGACATCGCCATTGTCACCGGAACCTGGGAACGCTACATCGATCGCCATCCCAGCGCCGATGATATTTTCTGGCTCATCGAAATATCCCGCCCCACTCTAGCATTTGATCGCACCGTCAAAGCCCCTCTCTACGCCGCTGAAGGCATCGCCGAATACTGGATTATCAACCTCAAGGAACGACAACTCGAACGCGATCGCCAACCGAGTCCAACACATTACCGCGATCGCCAAGTTCTCAACGGTGGCGCGATCGCCCCCCTAGCCTTCCCAGACTGTATCCTAGAGGTGCGATCGCTGTTTCCTTAGTGCCGGCACTGGTGTCTTAGAAGGTGATCGTTTAGAAGGGTGGCAATGCATGAGGTATAATCGATGAAATGTCCCCATTGCCAGAGTGAACAGACCGTGAAAAACGGCAGCGCCATCCGTAGCGGCCAACGCCAACAGCGCTACAAGTGTCGTAATTGTGGCAAACGGTTCAATGAGCGCACCGGCACACCGATGGCACGCTTACGCACCGCCCCGGAACTGGTAGCTAACGATTCTCTATCAGATGTAAAAGGAATCACCACATTGTTAAGTGACCAACTCATCCGCAGCCATCAAAACATCTGCATACAGTTGGCTACTAATGCGGAAATTTGCTTGTTGCATTAAACTATCCATAATAGGCTGAACTTGCGTAATTATTTTTTGGCGCTTTGCTAAGAGAAGAATTCCTAAAACTCCAGTAATCTTTACCCCAAACTCTCTGGCAGTTTGTCTACCCAACCGTTCATCAATAATTAAGCGGGCTGCTTTCATTTCGATCGCCAGTGCAATGGCTTCAGCCTCTCCCACATTGACACGGGTTTTTAAATCATTAACTAACCTTTGATTTTGTACGGATTGAATATCCAGCCAAGTTGCCGATCGCACTGCTGTAATCACAGTTTCCCCCGCCCTGGAATCCAATAATTCCTCATGCACCGCACAGGGAATTAAAATCCTACCATAAAGCTGAGGCATTAGGCTAAGTTGCTCGACCTTTGCTAAATTGGAAATGGGTGAAGTGTTGCTGACAACAATCATGGCCACTCCGTTTCCTCTAAGGTTTTGAGGTCTTCCTGAAACTCATCACTATCATAATGGACGCAAATACCACGCTCAGAAATCAGTTTTTGAAACTGCATCCGATGCAGACCCACTAACTCACTGGCTTTGCCTAAACTGATTTTATCTTGCTGAAACAACATCAGCACAATTTCCAACAATAGCTCATTTTCAGAAAAGCCACTGGCCTTTACTAGGTCATCGGAAATCACTAAACTCATAGTAAACTCTCCTAAGCTGAAATCTCCTGCTTAAATCTTAGCAGCCGGGGGAGCGATCGCCCTCCAATTGCGGATGCCATCTCGGCTAGACTCAGAAACCTTCTCTGATGGATTTCTATATGGTCACAGAGGGTCAGAAGGTTTTTCTGCACTTCAAGCCTTGCGATACAATAGAAATGCAACCCTACCCACTTTTTGAAATCCATGACAACCCACACTTCACTAGAAGAACGCATGGCAGCAGTGGAAGCAGCCATTACTCAAATTCAACAACAGATTGCCCCTCCGAAATCGAGCAACTGGTTAGAGCAAATTAGCGGTTCTTTTAAGGATGAACCAGCTTTTGAAGAGATCCTCGCATTAGGGGAAGCCATTCGCCGAGGCGATGAGTCTGTATTAAACGCACCAGAAATGGAATGAGATATTTATTAGATACAGATCACCTAAGCATTCTTCAACGTCAATCTGGGGCAGATTATCACAATCTGATGGCACGAATGGCTCAATATCCCCTCTCTGATTTTGCCATTTCAATTATCACAATTCAGGAACAAATGCTGGGCTGTCATGCCTATATTAACCGCGCTCGTTATCCCAATGAATTGGTTAAGGGCTATGAGATAATGGTAAGGCTAGTAGCTGATTTTCAGCGATTACCCCTTCTCTCTTTTGATGCGATCGCAGCCCAAACCTTAGAACAGTTGAACTCCCAACGGATTCAACTGGCTCAGATGGATGCGAGAATTGCAGCGATCGCACTTTCTCGGGAACTGATTTTGTTAACCCGTAATCATCGAGACTTTAGCAAAGTGACAGGATTAGCAATAGAAGATTGGACAATTTGAAGTGGGGGAAAGCAGAAACCTGGGTTCTTTTAGGGATTCTCTATCCTAACAGAGATTTTGAAACTGCATCCGATGTAGCCCCAATAACTCACTGGCTTTCCCCAAACTGATTTGATCTTGCTGAAACAACATCAGCACAATTTCCAACAATAGCTCATTTTCATAAAAAGCCACTCGCCTTTACTAGGTCATCGGAAATTACTAAACTCATGGGTAACTCTCCTAGGCTGAAATCTCCTGCTTAAATCTTACCAGCCGGGGGAGCGACGCGGAATACAGAAACCGGGTTTCTCTGATGGGATTCTGCATCTTTACGAAGATTTCCCTAAAAACCCGGTTTCTCGGCACAACCCGATCGCCTGAGCATAAAATAGAGTGACTTGACTTTTATCTATATGAATGAAACTGTTTACATCGAAACCAGTATTTTAGGGTATCTCACCGCTAGATCGACCAAAAACTTGATTATCGCTGCCAACATGGAGATTACAAGGGACTGGTGGGAACTACGCCGGAATGCTTTCACTCTCTATACATCAGAAGCCATTTTAGACGAAGTGGCACAAGGAGATCCAGCGATCGCCGCCCAACGATTAGAGATTTTAAGGGATTTTCCTTTGCTGGCTTTGAATCAAGCGGTAGAAGGTTTGGCAGCACAATTTTTAGCCCAAAGCAATTTGCCCCCTAAAGCCAAGATAGACGCGATCCACATCGCTGCCGCCACTGTTCACGGCATGGATTATTTGTTAACATGGAACTGCAAGCATATCGCCAATGCCCAGATTCAAGGAAAACTCGCCGAAATTAGTCTCGATTATGGCTATGTTTTGCCTGTTCTCTGTACGCCAAACGAACTCATGGGAGATTAGTCTATGTGGAAAGATGAAATTGTCGAAGAAATCCACCAAATTCGCGAAGCATATGCCAAGTCTTTCAACTACGATTTAAATGCCATTTTTGAAGACCTCCGCAAAAAGCAAGCAGAAAGCGGCAGAGAAGTTGTTACGTTATCGCGCCAACCCGGTGTAAAAACCCGTTGGAGTGGAGGATATTTGGGTGGATAAACAAAGAAACCCAGCCACAAATCAACTTAGCCGAGACTCAGAAACCGGGTTTCTTTTAGTGATTCTGCATTTTTACCAAGATTTAACTATAAACCCGGTTTCTCGGCAAAAGTAAGCGCGATCGATTACCAGAAATGAAACCATCAGTCTTGAAGTTCAGGAACCCGATCGGTTTCATATTGTTCAATTAAAACACCGAGAATATCCATCAGTGAAGCCAAGGGATGGGCTTCATTTTCTCCCACCTCATCAATTAATTGATCGAGCCAGTCAACCAAATATTGATAACTAGCTTCATCGCGGGGAATGACTAATTTAGTTGCTAGGGGCTGCCACAATTTTTGAGTTTCATCAATGCTCAACATTTTTACTCTCTCCATTTTCCTTGATCATACTCTGCATGGGTCAAAACTGCCCGAATATAAAGTTTTTGTCGATTATAGTGAATTGCGGCTATTAACCGGACTTTGTTCCCACCAATATTAAACACTGTGAGATTATCAACTTGGTCAGCACTGGGAAACTCGCTACGAAGTTCAACAAAGGAATTAAATTTTCCTGATTTCACCAGTTGATACCAACGGGCCAATGCGCTTTCTGTGTCCGGGTACTTGGCTGCAAATTCATCTTCGTCGTTTGCGTGTGATAACGTGCATAATGAAACTTCGGGATATTACCTAATTATATCATTGGTGTGAATGTCTGCCCTCCTTAAATTCCCTCGCCAAAGAACGAAAAAGGCGATCGCATAGACTCAGAAACCGGGTTTATTTCAGGGTTTCTGCATCCTCACCAAGATTTTGCTAGAAGGTTTCTCTGCATAAGTAAAAGCGATCGCCTTTAATCTTCTATTACTTCCATTACAACGCCACCACTCGTGTTTCAGCTTGTCTGAAAGACTTCGGTTTGACTACGATTTCCACATCCCGACCCAACGCATTTAAAAAACGAAACAACCGAGTAGTGGAAAACCCCGATAGCTTCCCATTCACTAATGCCGACACTTTAGGCTGGTCAATTCCTAACATTTCTGCCGCCTCAGTTTGAGTCATATTTTGGTCGGCGATAATACCACTAATTCTCCGGGCAAGTTCTGCCTTGACCAGTAATTCATCAGAATTTTCTAACTCTAAATCTGCGAAGACATTGCCACTGCCTGCTTGTACTTTAATGGGTTCATTCATATTTTTCCTACTGATTGATGTAATTTTCGCTCGTAATGTTCTTTGGCACGTTTAAGCCTTGCCTCGATTAGCTCAATATCCTGCTTAGGCGTTGCAATTGCTTTTTTTGACTTCTTCTGAAAAGCGTGTAGGACATAGACCACACCAGCTAACTTGAAAGTATAAACCGCTCGATAAGTGTCTCCGTCAAAATCTTCGACAACTTCAAGCACCCCAGCCCCATTAAAGCCTTTGAGTGGTTTCGCAGACGGGTGCTTTTCACCGCATTGAGCTAGATATAGCGCATAACCAACACCTTGCCGAACCTCCTCCGGGAACTCCTTTAAATCCTCAAGAGAACTGCCAACCCACTCAACTGGTTTTAGTAATTCACTCATGCTTCAATTATGCTAGTTTTGGCACATCATGTCAATCCCTGAATCCTGCTAGACTGAACTTAAGGAATTTATTAAGCTAAGTTTATGAAAATTAAAGCCATTATTCATCCAGCCGAAGAAGGGGGTTATTGGGCAGAAGTTCCAGCCCTTCCCGGTTGCATTACCGAAGGCGATACCTGGGAAGAGGTTACGCATAATTTACAAGACGCCGTTGAAGGGTGGCTGAGTCTTGCTAATAATAACTTGAAGAAAACAGAGGCAACAGACGAAATTGTGGAAGCGCGAAGCATGACCGTAATAAATTACTGTTTTTAATTAATCGCATATCTGCGGTCATGCTTCGCCCCTACTCGAAAAAAAATCAAAATTGTGGAGAAGAAAGGCTGGATTTTACAGAGAATTACCGGAAGCCACTAGATTTACGAGAATCCCCAAGAACAAAAAATTCTCTCTATTCCGGTTCATAGTAATCAGGACTTAAAAATTGGCACTTTAAAGGCATTAATGAAAATCGCCAATCTCACAGAGGATGACTTGTGAAAAAAACGCGAATGGCACGCAGAAACCGGGTTTATTTCAGGGATTCTGCATCTTTACCAAGATTTCCCTAGAAGGTTTCTGGGTACAGAGCGATCGCCCTTATGTCATAATGGAGAAAAGTCAGGATACTTCAAGGAGTCTTATGGCGATCGCCGAACTAGATCGTATTATCATCAACCCAGCGGTGTGCCTTGGACAACCAACAATCCGGGGAATGCTGCTTACGGTAGAATTTGTCCTGAAGCTACTCGCTAGTCAGTTATCGGTTTAACAAATTTTAGACTCGTATCCAGAGTTGGAGGAAGAAGACATTCGTCAGGCTCTCAATTATGCAGCCTGGGCGGTATCCGATCGGATTGTTAGCTTTACTTCAGTATGAGTCCTCTGCGTTTAATTGCCGACGTTCATATTTCTCCTTTGACAGTTGCGGATTTAAAGGCACAGGGCTACGATTACGCACTACAGATTTATTACCTGCGACTGCTGGTGATGCGGAGATTTTGGAACTTGCGAGAGTACAAGGTAGGGTTGTTTTAACCCAAGACCTAGATTTTTCCATGCTGGTAGCTCTCAGCAATTATGGACTGCCCAGTTTGATAACATTACGGTTGTCTTCTGTAAAACCCGATTTGGTTACACAAAAACTCCTAGATGTTTTACCGAATGTGAAAACAGAACTGACAGAAGGTGCGGCGGTGACAATTAATGATGATTCTGTGCGTATTCGTAAGCTGCCAATTCGATGAAGTCATGTCTAACAATTCTCTTATAGCGGGCTGAAAGGATCTGCAAATGCTAAGGACTGAGAATATTTGCCGCTGCATAGACTCAGAAACCGGGTTTATTTCAGGGTTTCTGCATCCTCACCAAGATTTTGCTAGAAGGTTTCTCTGCATAAGTAAAAGCGATCGCCACATCATTAAGTAATCGACTCATCCACCGCCATCAAAACATCCTCATAGAGTAGTAGTTAGGGGTCTGAAACCAACCCCAACACCACCATCTTTAACTGCTGTTGGGTTTCACTGCGTTTCACCCAACCTACAAAGTTGAGAGCGATCGCCCAGGGTGACAGATGCCATATCACTTACTCTAACCAGGCTTCTACCGGAGTTTCTGCATCCCCACAGAGATTTTGCCCAAAAATCGGTTTCCGAGGTACAATCGCTGTAAACCGAAACTCTCAACCCTACTTTTCCAGGCAATATAACCATGAACAGTCAAGAAATCACTGCCATATTTGATGGTCAATCCTTGAAATTAGAGTCGCCCTTAAACCTAGAAGTAGGAACAAGAGTGAAAATTACCGTAGAAACCCTATCGCCCCCTAAATACACCCCCAAGACCTTTCTACAAACAGCCCAGTCCTTAAAGTTACAAGGCGCTCCAGATTGGTCCGAGAATATTGACCAGTATCTGGCTGACCATGAATGAAGTCTTCTTAGATACCTCTTTTGCCATTGCTTAATCTTCCATTACAGACCAACATCATGGTAAAGCCGTTGAATTAGCCACTCAACTAGAAACTCATCAAACCGGGCTAGTAACGACTGATGCTATTTTATTGGAAATTGGGAATGCCTTGTCTAAATCAAAATATAGAAGGGCAGCCATTCAACTCTTGGAATCCCTAGAAAGCGATGCGAATGTTAAAATTATCCCTTTAACTAAAGACTTATATTTGGCGGCTTTTCGGTTGTTTAAACAACGCCCTGATCAAGAATGGGGGTTAGTAGATTGTGTGTCATTTATTGTAATGCAAAATCGAGGGATAACGGACGCACTAACCGCTGATGCTCATTTTCAATAAGCAGGATTTCGAGCGTTACTCAAACTCTAGTACCTCTTTTTAGCAGCCGGGGGAGCGATCGCGCCTGAGACTCAGAAACCGGGTTACTTTCAGGGTTTCTATATCTTGACTAAGATTTGACTAGAAACCCGGTTTCTCTGCATAAGTAAGAGCGATCGCGCCTTGCGGATATATTACCTACACTCAGAAAGCTTCTGTCAGAGTCTCTTAGTTTGGGATAACTTCAAAAGCCTCTTTATCATATAGTCGATCAACATAAAAATCACTATCTAATGTAAAGATTCGCTTAATTTTTTGACTTTCTGCCACAGCCACCAGAGAAGCATCTGCTAAATCCATCGGGATATCTTGATATTTTTCCATCAAAACTTTCATCCGTTGACATTCTGCTTCATTTGCTGTATGAATATCCAAGGCTTTTCTATTGATAAACTCCCATAAAATTGCCTGTGCTGACCAACCTCGCAATTCTGATAAGAAGTACATCGCTTCCGTAAAACAAGGCCAGGTTGTTAAAAGAGAACCCGTCAGTGTTTTGTAAGTTTGAACGCCGCATTTAACATGGGCTTCTCCCTGACCTTTGTCAATCAGAGCAATGAGAGGACCAGTGTCAACTAAAATCATGGTCGTTGCAGTCCTTGTTTAGATAATTTTGTGGCAATCTGTTCGCCAAAATCAGTTGACTGAAACTGATGTAATGGTTCAGCTTGACTATCAATAGCCCCAATTAAATCGCCGATTTTTTCAGATAAAGGTTCGGCTTCAGACTGGGGCAGATCAAGTTGAGACAAAATCCAATTTTCAGGAGTTAAACCTTGTTTTTCGGCAACGGCTAAAAGAGCTTGGTAAGTGTGTTCAGATAGGGTAATGGTATGTGATGACATAATTTGACTCAGTTTGCTTGCTCCTATGTTAACACCGCTCAATGTTAATGTGTCACGGCAGATTTGGGTTATTCCCATCATTTGTGGGAGAGGTTAACACACCCTACATAGCCTTAAATATTAGCAGCCTGGGGAGCGATCGCTGCTAGTTGCGGATACCATATCGCCTGAGACTCAGAAACCGGGTTTCTTTTAGGGATTCTGCATCTTTACTAATATTTCCCTAGAAACCGGGTTTCTCGGCACAAGTAAAAGCGATCGCCTGAGCATAAAGATGAGAAATAAAACGTTGTAACTAATAGTTTTTGGGGAACACCCTCCTCTTGAAATTCAGAAAAATGCTCCTACTTCCTCAAACTCAATTAACCACCAATCATCATGGCGTCTCCCGTGGCATAATAGTTTTATTTTAACCAGTGAAGTAGGGGTTACTGCCCCATTGGGGAGGATGGAATAACATACTATGACGATGATCCGCGAGGTGAAAATCCGAGGCTTCAAGTCCATTTACTCCGCCACCCTAGAACTCGGCAGAGTGAATTGCTTCATCGGTGCTAATGGATCGGGCAAAAGTAACCTCCTAGAAGCCCTGGGAGTCTTAGGAGCCGCAGCCAATGGGGTGGTTGATGATGAAAGCCTGCTGCGTCGTGGGGTGCGGGCGGGCTTACCCAGGCTGTATAAAAGCTCCTTTGCGAGCGATCGCACTCCTGCCCATATTGCCATTGAGGTCACCGGCTCGGGTAACGAAGCGTATCGCGTTTCTTTGCTTAACCCCCTGGATTCCCCGGAACCCGCTTGGTCGTATAAAACCGAAGTCCTCAGTGACGGCTATGAGGAAATCCTTTCTGATGGAATTCGCAACAAGAAAAACCTCAACCCCAAAGCTGGTTTGGCTGCCTTGCAGTTGGTGGATATAGACCCCAAGAATCCGGCGGCTCAACTGATGCAGCGCCTCCAGGAATTTGCCATTTACTGCCCTAACACTCCCACTCTGCGTGGCATTGTCCCGGACCAACAATCGCGCCTCCCCCTGGGTGTGAGCGGTGGACTACTCGCCGAAGGGTTTGCCACCCTGCGCCAACATTTAGAGGGTAGAGGGGAAGAGGGTGAGGAGATTCTGGAGCAAGTGCTAGAGTTGATTGACTGGGTGGCTGATATCCAAACCACCAGCTATGGAACGAATCTGCTCTCACCCAAGGTGCCTCGGACTAAGCTCCTCCTGAAATTCAGCGATCGCTTTATGAACCAAAGCCGCAATGAACTCACCGCCTACGATGCCAGCGAAGGCTCACTTTATGTCATTTTGGCGGCGGTGCTGTGCCTCTTACCCCAAGCTCCCCGACTGCTGGCGATCGACAATCTGGATCAAGCCCTGAATCCCCGGCTGCTGGCACGGCTGATTTCCCGTCTTTCGGGCTGGCTTCAGGATAATGAGAGCGATCGCCAACTCCTGTTTACCGCCCATAATCCCGCCGCCCTTGATGGTCTGAATTTACTTGATTCTGAGGTGCGCCTATTTGTGGTAGAGCGCAATAGCAACGGTCAAACCTGTATCCGTCGCCTCACACTCACCCCTGAACTCACTCAACTGAACCAGCAATATCCCCTATCACGCCTCTGGGTCATGGGGCATCTAGGAGCGCTACCCAATGTCTGATCCGTTAAAAATTGCCCTAGTAGCCGAAGGGCCAACGGATTTTGAAGTGATTCAAGCTGCCCTCAAAGCCGTGTTACCCCATCCATTTATCATCACGCTCCTGCAACCGGAAGCGACTCAACCACAAATGGGAGGCGGTTGGGGCGGTGTGCTGAAATGGTGTCACGCGGCGCAACAGAGGTATAATGGCTCACTGGATACTGACCCCACTTTGAGTGGCTTTGACTTGCTGATCATTCATGTAGATGTGGATGTATCGACTTTTCAATATGACAACTGTGGAGCAGGGGTGACAGAACTAGCGCAGCAGAACAACTGGGGAACTCTCCCCTGCTCTGAGACCTGTCCTCCCGTAGCCGATACGGTGGCTGCTCTAATGAGCGTGATTCAAAGCTGGTTAGGACAAGCTACACCAGGCGATCGGACACTGTTTTGCCTGCCTGCCCAGTCCTCCGGCACTTGGTTAGCCGCAGCGGTACTCGCTCCAGGGCATACCCTCCTAGCCAAGGGCGAGTGCGATGTCAACCTAGAGAATAGACTGGCAAACCTACCCAAGGGAAAGCGCATCAAGAAAAACAAGCGAGATTACCAAGCCCATGCGCCACACATTACCCAGCATTGGACAAAAGTCAAAGGACTTTGTACCCTTGCCGCCAATTTTGAGCAGACTGTATTAACTGTAGTCCGTTCCCTGTAGTAGGGGCTTGGTGCTTTTTCTCTAGATCTGTCAAGGTGTATTTGTAGGGAAACAATGCGATCGCCTGAAAAGGGTGATCAGGCAAAACCCCTACATTCGGTCAGTCAGAAACCCTGTTTTTCTTATCAATCTGTTCGGCAAAATCAGTTGAATGAACTTGATGATGAGGTTCCATTTGACTATCGATCGCCCCAATTAAGTCTCCGATTTTTTCAGATAACGGGTCGCTATCCCCTCACCTAAACGATTACACTAATCTATCCCCGGGATAATCGTCGCGTCCCCATCGGGGAGGCTTTCGCCGATGTTCTCCGGACTGATGAAGGGCAATTGCTCCTCCAGTCGGCTGGTTTAATTCCCCTCTGGGAAATTGCTCCCCTCCATCGGCGAATCAACCTGCCACATTTCAACCGCACATCACTTTTCCTGGGAGCAAACCGCTGTGTCATCAGGACGGGTGATGGAAAAGGCATCAAATTCACCCAACTCAAATTCACCTGTGACCGTCAGTTGATCCTCTACACTGATATGGCTTGCTGTAGAGTCCCCACAAAGCTCCCAGGCATCAACCCGGACGGAGCGATCGCCTGTATTCAACCGAAAGCCATCTTCCCACACCCTCTCCACTGTTCCGGTAAAAGAATTGTCTTGTTGCGCGTGAGCATTGGATATCACACTGACAGCGATCAAACCACTTAACGTTATCAATGCCGCTTTCCATAATTTCATTGTGATCATCCTCCATTTTTTATGTTGGTTAGGGTTGAACATCAAACGCCATTCCTTCCTGACGGCGTTGCTTGAGGGCAACACCTGAAAGCAAATAACCGTTCCAGCCGGTTCAGCCTGTTTCGGTGAACTAAACTTATTGTACTTGAATCGTAAGAGAACCGTAAGAAAAGGGTAAGAAAGCTCTTACGATGCCATGTCTGGGGCTTCGCTCTGCCGTGATTCTTTTGTCTTAGGGTATTCCCACAAATAAATCATCCATATCCGATGCGATCGCACCTAACAAAACACTCTGACTCCGCGCAGGCCTGTCCTGAGCCCGCGCAGGACAGGCTTTGTCCGTGTAGCCCCAGGCTTGAGCCTGTGGGGTTTTTGGCGGTTTTATTTGTTGGAGTTCCCTTAGCCCATCTGACTAGGGTTTTAGTTGGGAAAGGTGACTGTAAAGGTTGTGCCATGACCAAGTTGGCTCTGGACTGCGATCGCCCCTTGGTGGCGGTGGACAATTTCCTGGGCGATCGCCAGTCCTAACCCCGTACCCCCCATTGTGCGAGAACGTGACTTGTCTACTCGATAAAAGCGCTCAAATAGATGGGGCAAATGCTCTGGCGAGATACCTATTCCGGTATCACCCACCCTGATCTCAATACAATGTTCTTGAACCACTGCGGTTAAATTGACCTCGCCCTGAGCGGAAGTATATTTCACCGCATTGTCCAACAGATTCAGAAACAGACGAATCAGATGGTCTGGACTACCTTGAATCTGAAGATTGGGGACGATGTGAGTTGAGAACTGAAGTTGCTGGAGATCGGCTAACGGTTGAATCTGCAACGGTTGAATCTGCTCGGCGATCGCCGCTAACAAGTCACTCAGATCAATGAGTTCTAAATGCACATCTTGATGACGCGGCTCAAGCCGAGAGAGGAGTTGAGTAGGTTGGGTGGAGTTACGAAACCCAACACCACTGTCTCTGATTAATGTTGGGTTTCACCCAACCTACAATTGAGAGACTTCGCCCCAATTTAGTAGTTGACTAGCTTGGGTCAACCTGCATGAGGTAATTTGCTAATGCTTCGTAGGCCGGTAGAGAAGTCGGGTCAAGTTTGGCATTGCTGGCAACCGGGAAAGAGGCAAACCGAGCAATGACCATATCCGCCGTAGGGTCAACATAAATAGCCTGACCATATACCCCTCTGGCCATGAATGCGCCGTGGTCATTGTGGGTAATCCACCACATACTGCGATAACTCCACCCGTCGAGTAAGGCGTGACCGCCATCAGCAAAAGCGCGGCGATCGCCCCCTTTGCGGATACTCTCAATAGCTTCTGTAGGTACAATCTGTTCATCGCCGACTTTGCCATTATTCAGCATCATTTGCCCAAAGCGAGCCAGATCTCGAAGTCCGAGACTCATGCCACCCCCGGCGAAGGGAGTGCCAATAGAATCAACAGATATGTAGGCATCGAGATCAGCGCCCAGTTTGCCCCAAACTTTCTCCGACAGCACTTCGGTCACGGGTTTTCCGGTGACGCGGCTGATTAACCAACCCAAAACATCCGTGTTGATGGTTTTATAGCCAAAGCTGACCCCATGGTTGCCCTGCTTTTGGACGGTTTGCAAAAATTCAAAATAAGTTCTCGGGCCAGTATAGTCGGCTGGTTTTGGCAGGGGATTGCCAGCGGCCGCGTGTTGCCAGATTTCCGAATCAGGATCGGCATAGTCTTCCCGGTACACGAGCCCAGTGGTCATATCCATCACCTGGCGGACTGTGGCATCGCCAAAGGCGCTCTGGGTAAGTTCCGGGATGTATTCTCCCACCAGCTTGTTTTCGTCGAGTTGCCCTTCAGATACTAAGATTTCCCCTAGGGTGGCAACAAAGGACTTGGTCATAGACATGGCTCCATGACGTTTAGCTGGGTCTAGGCAGCCAGCATAGCTTTCGTAGACGACCTTGCCATGGTGCATGACCAGCATACCGTCAGTGAAATTCGCGGCCAGGGATTCTTTCCAGGTCATGGGCTCAGTGGAACCCAACGGCATAAAGGTAACCTGGTCAATTCCCCTTATTTCAGCAGGTTCTAGGGGAGCTACCTGTGACAGTCTACGGCTAACGGCTTTGGTGGGCATCAACTGTTGGAAATTGCACACAGTCCAGCGCCACTGGGGAAATTGGGCATAGCTGCTGTCGTCAAACCTGATGATTTTATCGGCAGGCGGTGGCGCTCCCTGCATCCATCCTAGGGTTTTGGGGTCTGAGTTTTCGGCAGTCCAGGTCATGGCTTCAGCAAAGGAGTGTTGGTTATCGGTAAGGTGACGATCTGCGATCGCCGTGGTTGAAAGGTTTAAGGTTAGCAACAGGGAACAGCCACCCATAAAAAGGGTTAGCAACAATCGTTTCAAGGTCATCTTTCCAGTAGTTTCCTGACACGAGGAAGTCAATTAACTATTAGTTAAGCGTAATTCCTTAATTTATCCGATTTTGTCCGTATAAGTCGATCGCTCTGTGAGGTTTCCGCCAGTCCCCAAAGATGCGATCGCTTCCGGGTGGCGGATGCCATATCGCCTCAGAAACAAATAAACCCGGTTTCTGTGAGGGTTTCTGTATCTTCACCAAGATATCAACTAGAAACCGGGTTTCATAGTTAATGTCATGCTCACTGGTCTGATTTCACCTCCAAACTTCGTAGGCGGTTAATAGCTGCCGCCAATTCAAAACGTCGGAACATAGCTAAATCTCCCTGGGGAAAAGGACTGATGATATCCAAACCCTTTTCCTGAATATCTGCCATAATCTCATCAAGAATTTCTGGGAGAGTTTTTACCCCATCAATATATCTGTTTTTAGCGTAGACCATCGCCTCAGCGATCGCCCTTAATTGGTCTTTAGAAACCAACTGTTCCACCGCCGATAAATCCACATCCTCCGACCCAAAAGTTACCTCATCCACATCTCGCACTTTCACCCGCACATCTCGCTTTCCACGACTAGGATCAAGACTTTCGGCTAGGGGAACCCGTGGCTTAATCTTACCAAACTTTTGACCGCCTTCTGAGGTGCGACCCGTCCTATATTCAGCCGCGATCGCCTTAGCTTTTTCCGTCAATTCCACTGGCTGAAAATTATCCATAGCTATCACCCTATCAGCCACATCAAAATAATCGCCACTTCCTCCCATCACCAGAATAGTAGACACCCCATAATCATCATAAAGTTGTTTAACCTTATCAATAAAAGGCGTAATCGGTTCCTGTTCCTTCGCAATTAAAGCCTGCATTCGGCGGTCGCGAATCATAAAATTAGTCGCCGCCGTATCCTCATCTACCAGTAACACCGGAGGAGTCGGTTTTTCTCCCAAAATTAATGCTTCCAAGGCTTCCATAATATTAGCAGCTTGGGATGTACTACCACTAGCATTTTCCGTCGAAAAATCAGTAGTCGATCGCCCTTGCGGAAGCTGATTAATAAAAGGTGAAATATCCACCCCCGCCACACTGCGACCATCTTCCGCCCGCACTTTCACAGCAGCCGAGTCCGTCACCACAAATTCTCTGCCATCATCAGGAATATGGTTATAAACGCCCCTCTCAATAGCTTTAAGAAGAGTCGATTTTCCATGATATCCACCCCCTACAATTAGCGTAATTCCCCTAGGAATACCCAAGCCCCTAATCGGTCCCCCGTTGGGTCGGTTTAGTTCAACTTCTAAGGAAGGGGGAGACTGAAAAGCGATCGCATTTTCCCTCGATAATGGGCGGTCATTCACCCCACTTTGGCGCGGTAAAATGGCATCATTAGCAATAAAAGCCACCAGGGAACGATCGCCTAATTGTTGTCGCAGACTTTCCGTATCTTCCACCGTTTCCACATGACGCTGACAGGCGGCTTCGTCTAGGTT
Source organism: Limnospira sp. PMC 289.06 (assembly GCF_032350395.1). NCBI lineage: Bacteria > Bacillati > Cyanobacteriota > Cyanophyceae > Oscillatoriales > Sirenicapillariaceae > Limnospira > Limnospira sp. PMC 289.06. Next base: position 11,509 of record NZ_JARPLC010000068.1, on the reverse strand, counting down.
TTCGTATTTGAGAGCGCGATCAACAATAGCCGGAATATCCTCACATAACATAGCCGCCGCTTGGCGACCCAGAATATTGCGACCCCTGGCTGGGAGTCCTACAAAAAAGCGAATTTCGATGCCTTTTTCCGAGGTGGCGGCTATCGGTTTCCCCCGTTGTAGCGCCGGGTTCCCTCCTATCGTTTTCGGGGTCGGGTTAGCGACTTGGACTAGGTAGACCGAAGTCCGCGCCAGCACTTCCTGACCAACCCTGGTAATCGCAATCATACCACTTTTACCTGTACCCCGACGACTGCTAATTTCATAAGCCGCCCGGTCAAACTGTCGGGTAAGATAGTCTCTTAGCGCCACTTCTCGGATCGGGTTTTGGTATAGTTGCGGCGGAAAATTAGCGATCGCTGGTGGAATTTGCACCCGCAATTTACTGGGGGAAGCAAAGGGATCGCCCTGGACATAATCAATAATTAGAGTAAAGTCGGGAAATTGATATTCACCGGAGATATCTTTATAGGCTTTATAGCCTCGGTTGTCGAGGTCTAGTAATTTTTGATGCAGATACTGTTTACTATTCATGGGAAAAATTGACCGTTAAAATAGATATGACTTAGGCTTAAATTGGCAGTCCTAATTAATTGGGGATGGCCAGGCTGACAACCGATAGCTGTCCATTGATTAGAACAGACAGTTATGCACCTATAATATTGTAGCATATCGGGAGCCCCATATTCTCAAAGTTTTACGGGCTTTCATCGGGCTGTATATCGAGCAATTTTTCACCAATTTCTACATAGTTTTGATGCTGATAAATATAAGGAACTCTCCTAGATGAAATCTTCAGCAATACCGGAGGTGTAGGAAGTAGGTATTCGTCACTAGGTTCCCACTCATTTGTAATCGCCATCAATGCTTTAATTTCTGTCTCTAGGGTATCTGATAATTCGTTTATTTTAGCTGATTGCTTGATTAATTTTTCCCAGATAATTTGAGCTTGGGCTTGATAGATTTGAGATTGCTTCACCGACAGAGTTGCTTGCAGATTTTTAACCTTCATTACAGCCACTTTAATATCTTGGTCAATATGCTGTAAGTTAACTGGCAGGTCAGCGATCGCTTGTTGTTCTTGGCGATGAAATTCGCTGATAGCTGCCGCTGATTTATCTTCAGGAAATATCAATTTTACCTGAAAAGCTGACCGGATAAGGCGGACGGCATGATATTCAGCGATCGCCTCCTTTAATCTCTGCTGAATTCCGTGGAATTCCTGTTGAAGTTCCCCCAGACTTTTACCCATAACTTTACCTCTAATTTGATGGACTAATCACATGATTGTAAACCAGTTAAAACCACTACTATCCTATCAATAGCCTCTCGTAATTCCTGAGTCGATAAATTCGACTGATTCACTATAATAGCAAAAGCCAAAGGCGAATAACTCTCAGATTTTACATAACCCGCCAGAGAAGACATACCTCTCATAGTGCCAGTTTTTGCCCAAACCCGACCCTGTGCAGGCGTATCTTGAAAGCGTCTTTCCAGAGTGCCACTGACCCCCGCTACCGGGATAGCATCTTGATAAATTTCCCAGTGGGGAGAGTTCCACATTACCCGCAAAGTTTCCACTAAAACTTCCGGAGTAGCCAGGTTATGACGAGACAAACCAGAACCATCTCGCAGCACATATCCTGACCGACTCACCCCTAAATTATCTAGCACTTCCGCTATCATATTTAATCCCGAACTGGCCGCATCTGAACTACGTCTTTGGACTCCCAAAGTCCTGACAATTGCCTCAGCAAATACATTATTACTTTGCATATTTAAAGTCCTCACCAATTCCGACAATGGCGGTGATTCCACCCAGGCAACTTCCGGTTCCGAACCCTGAGAATAATTAGCCAGTATCCCCCGATTGACAGATATTTCCTGTTGTGATAGTATAGTTTTGAACCCATCTAAAAAGTTTTGACCGGGATTAATAACAGCCGCAAAAACATTTTCTGGTTCCGCCCCAATATGCAACTGCCCAGACACCCGAATAATCGGTTCCGTAAAAGAGCGACCAATCGCTACAAATTCCGGTTCTGTAGTGCTAACAGTCCGGGTTTGATTATCAACTTGCCAGCCGATACCTTGTTCAGGTCTAACCCAGGTCACTCTTAAAGGTTGACCCACATTTTCAGTCGGCCATAGTTTCAAATCTAGGGAATTTTGATGTAAAATCAGGCTATTAACCGGGGCTCCATAACCCGCTTGCACATCTTCCCATTCCCAGTTAGGGTTGACAGTCATCCCCGGAAAATATCCGTCCTTAGCCACCAACGTATCAATTTGGGAAATGCCACGATCGCGCAATTGTTGGGCTAAACTTTCCAATTCAGTATTAGTAATCGTAGGGTCGCCTCTTCCCACAATATAAACATTGCCATTGCCACTACTATAAACAGAAGTACGGATGCGAAAATCCGGCCCTAGTGTTTCCATACTCGCTACAGTAGTTAACAGTTTAATAGTCGAGGCGGGGAGAAAAAAACGCTCCGAGTCCAGACTATATAAGACTTGGCCAGAGTCTAGGGACTCAATCAGAATTCCCCAGCGGGAACGAGAAAATTTGGGGTCAAGGGCGATCGCATTAATTTCAGCTTCAAGTACCGCTGGACATATAGACCTAGGTTCGATCGCCATAACTGGCCCTGAGAAACTAAGCAGAGTCGAAATGAGAGCGATCGCAATTGATTTCATAGTCCTTATCTTGGAAAATTGCAGCAAAGATGTGGAAATATATAAACTGTCAGTATTAATTTAATACATATAACTGTCGTGAAAATTTTTGTTTACCATACCCCCGAATTAACTCCTACAGACAGCATTCCCGATTGTGCGATCGTCGTTGATGTACTCCGGGCCACCACCACCATAGCCACAGCCCTCAACGCCGGTGCCGAAGCAGTGCAAGTCTTCAGCGATATCGATGAACTCATGGAAGTTAGCGAAAAATGGCCCGCCGACAAACGCCTACGAGTTGGAGAAAGGGGCGGGCAAAAAGTCCCAGGTTGCGACCTAGGTAATTCTCCCCTCAACTGTACCCCAGAAGTAGTTGAAGGTAAACGACTCTTTATGACCACCACTAACGGGACCCGCGCCCTCCAGACAGTTCAGAATGCCCCCGTAGTCATCACATCAGCTTTAGTCAATCGCCGAACCGTCGTAGAATATCTAATGACCACCAAACCAGAAACCATCTGGATAGTCGCATCAGGTTGGGAAGGTAGCTTTTCCCTAGAAGACACAGCCTGTGCCGGGGCCATTATTCATAGCTTGTGTTCAGAAATGGGTTATCCCATAGATCACCTAGGGGGCAATGATGAAGTTTTTGGTGCTGTAGCCCTTTATTACCAGTGGCAAAATCAACTATATAAACTCATGAATACCGCCAGCCATGGTCAACGTCTAGTACGTCTGGAATCCTACGACGACCTGAAATATTGCGCTGACACAGACATTGTAACTGTCCTGCCCATCCAAAGCCAACCTGGGGTCTTAATTAAATCCCAAATGAAAATGCAGAGTCTTCAATATTGGATAGAACAACCCCTCGCCTTTTGATAACTCATCCCGTTACCGCCACTATAGGATCTTAACGGGAGATTCATAAACTCCATGGGTTTGATTAGGAATGGGTTTGATCAACAAATATATCCCCCTTCCATGCTACCCATTGGAGTTAGTCATATCACAATGACCACCAAAGTTTGATAGTGTTGTCACCACTGCCACTAGCCAGCGTTTGACCATCTTGGCTAAATGCCACAGAATTAACCGGGTCAGAATGTCCAGTCAGCGTGTGTCGCAGCTTACCTGTCCTCACATCCCAAAGTTTGATAGTGTTGTCAAGACTCCCACTAGCCAGAGTTTGACCATCCCGGCTGAATGCTACAGACCAAACCCAGCCATAATGTCCAGTTAGCGTGTGTCGGAGCTGGCCTGTTCTCACATCCCAAAGTTTGACAGTCTTGTCAAAACTGGCACTAGCCAGGGTTTTACCATCCCGGCTGAATGCTACAGACCTAACCCAGTCAGAATGTCCAGTCAGCGTCTCGCGTAGCTTACCTGTCTTCACCTCCCACAGTTTAATAGTCTTGTCAGAACTCCCACTAGCCAGAGTTTGACCATCCCGGCTGAATGCCACAGAATAAACCCTGTCAGAATGCCCAGTCAGAGTGTGGCGAACCTTACCTGTCCTCACATCCCACAGTTTGATAGTCTTGTCAAAACTCCCACTAGCCAGAGTGTGACCATCCCGACTGAATGCCACAGACCTAACCCAGTCAGGATGTCCAGTCAGCGTCTCGCGTAGCTTACCTGTCGTCACATCCCAAAGTTTGATAGTATTGTCCCCACTCCCACTACATAGGGTTTGACCATCCCGGCTGAATGCCACAGAACTAACCCAGTCAGAATGTCCAGTCAGCGTCTCGCGTAGCTTACCTGTCGTCACATCCCAAAGTTTGATA